>JAZONA010000019.1:0-17266 GCA_045654265.1 Faecousia sp. | reverse complement strand
CGGCGTTTACACCGCAGCCGACGGCAACACCTACTGCACCGGTATCCTGCCCTACAGCCTGGGCTCTTACTGTGGCAACCAGGCAGCATCTACGCCTCTGGCCGCTGCCATCGCTGTCTACGGCTACTACGCTGCTATCTATTTCGCAAAGTAATCTACATAACACAAATGGACAGAACCCAATCGGTTCTGTCCATTTTTTTGAATCCATTTATAAATTATAAATCGGGCCAAATAATACATCTATGTACATAGGGAGGAATAACCAAGGTTATCCCTCCCTACAACTAAAAAGCTCACATATTCCCTGCTGACAGACTCGAAATCAATTAATACTCAGAGAAATATCTGACGGCATAGTAACCGTAGACGGCAATCGCTGCAGCCAGAGGTGTAGAAGCCGCCTGGTTGCCGCAGTAAGAACCTAAACTATAGGGTAAGACCCCCGTAGAGTAGGTATTACCATTTACGTCAGTGTAAACACCACAGGCATACAGAGCACTGTCAATATCCTTGGCTGCTATGCCGGAGATCGATGCGCTGTAAACGCCATCCTCAGCGATCATTATGCTGGAACCGGTGGCATTGTCAGTGCTCAACACATCCACTGTAGCAAAGTCTGCATCGTTCCAGTAATAGAAGGTCATCTCACCGGAAACCTCTGCACTGGGCTTGAAGTAGTAATAGATGCTGAATGCGCCATCCAAGGCGATGGAAGGTCTCCTGGTGTCGAAACCACCATTGGCAGCCAAAGTTCCCTGCTTGATAGCATCAGGCTTTATAACAGCATGAACCATATCATCATGATACGCCTCAACCAGGCTTCTCATTTCCTCTGACAAATCTGCATTAACCAATGTATCCACCTTATAATTCAGGTATTCCTGTGCAGCAGCACCGTAATTCAGGATGGATACATACAGAGATTTGGCGCTGGCAGTAGTGTCGCTACTCTTCAGCTGGTTGTATGCATAAGTGGTGGGACTGTAATGAACCTGTCTGCTGTAAGCGTAGGTACCGTCGGACAGCTCCACATAGATGCAGAAGTAAATCACATCGCCTAAATTTTGTGCCGGGATAGGCTTGGTGGTTGCACCGTATAGACCCATATCAACATCAAATGTAGCGCCGGGGATAATATCGTCCGCAGTAGAAATATCCACAACCTCAGGCTGCTCACGCCATGTCAGCATGCCCATCTTTTCCTCTGGAATCTCCCGATCCACATCAAAGAAGACATTCAACTTGATGCTATCTTCAAGCAACAAGTTCGGGCTGACCAAATTAATGGTGGGGCTTTCCACATTAACGGGTTCTGTTTCTCCGCAGCCGATACAAATGCCTCTCTCGTAACAGTGACCCTGAGAGGGCAGCTCATGTGAATAGCGATAGGCACAACGCAAGCAAGTGATGATGATTATGCCGTCTTCATTGCAGGTGGGCTCTGTTACATGAATTTCAGTACCGTGTCCGGCAGCAGGTACCTGGTCGCCGATATAGCTCTCTCCGCATGCACAAGTATAGGTGGTATATCCGCCCAAAATACAAGTCGGTTCGGTGACTACTGCATCATAGCTGTGTCCCATTGCAGGAACCACCTCTGCATAGGTGTCACCGCAAGAACAAGTATAGACTGTGAAGCCATCTTCAGTACAACTGGGCTTCGTGACAACTGCTTCGTAGACATGCCCCTCAGAAGGAATCAGTTCCTCATAGGAGTCACCGCAATGTTCGCAAATGAATGTCCTGATACCATCTTCGGTGCAGGAGGGATTTGTGGTTACAATGCCATCGTTATACTCATGTCCCAAGGCATCAATGATGTCATCCTTATAGAAATCGCCGCAATTAGAACAAGTATAGGTGGTAAAGCCCTGAGCTGTACAGCTGGGAGCAGTTACAACGCCCTCATAACTATGGTCGGTAGGCGATACCCAATCAGAAACATAGCTATGTCCGCAAACGCAGGTATAGGTGGTAAAACCGGCATCCGTGCAGGTAGGCGCCGTAACCACAGAATCATAACTGTGATTATCCGTAACGACCTCATAGCTCAGAGTAAGTGTACCATCAGGGTTATGGGTAATGGTGAAAACCACATGGGTATTGGCCGGAACAAACAGCTTGTCAGCAACAGCAAGCTCCAACGTATTATGCAGTACCACGGAAGTAACATCCTGACCCTGCCAGCCATCGGTCATGTACCAAATGCCGTTGCCCTCGGTCTTGACCGCAACATAGCTATCCTCCTGGAATACAGCAGACAGCTTACCATCCACAAATTTATAGATGCCCATATTCAGATGGTCAGCCTCACAAGCATAATCTGCGCCGTTGATATAGCCGAACAGATAATAAGTGGGTACAACATAGGTTTCATCTACAAAGCCACATACCGTACAAGTATCCCAGATGTAGTGGTGACCCGTAGCAGACAGCACTTCTGTATAACTATCATAGCAGGTCAGGCAGGAATAGGATTCCTCGCCATCCTCGGTACAGGTAGGCTCTGTCCGGGAGATCTGCTGGTAGTCATGATTGCATTCCGTAGGCTCATAGCTCAAAGTCAGACTGCCGTCGGGGTTTTCCGTAAGGGTAAAGGTCACATAGGTATTTGCAGGAATAAACAGCTTGTCCGATGTGGTCAACTGATTGGTATTATACAGAATGGCGGACGTTGTTTCCGCCCCCTGCCAGCCATCGGTCATGTACCAAATGCCGTTACCCTCGGTCTTGACCGCAACATAGCTATCCTCATAGAAAGCAGTGGTCAGCTTGCCATCCACAAATTTATAGATACCCATGTTCAGGTAATCTGCTTCGCAGGCATAATCAGCACCGTTAATGTATCCAAAGAGATAGTAGGTCGGGATCACATAGCCTTCATCAACATAGCCACACACCTGACAGGTATCCCAAATATACCGATGGCCAAGAGCCACGGTCGTCTGCTTAACCACATTTCCGCAGCTGGTGCAGGTAGAGGTCACACTTCCCTGCTGTGTGCAGGTAGGTTCTACCGTTACCGTGGTGTAGTTGTGACCGGTAGCAGGCACGCGATCAGAAATGTAGCTGTCGCCGCAGGTACAAGTGTATGTGGTATATCCCTGGGCAAAACAAGTGGGAGCAGTCACCACAGCCTGATAGCTATGACCGCCGCTTCCCGGCAGATGCAGCATATTCTTGTGAACCGGATAACCGCTGTTTGCGCCGGACACCCAAGTAAAATCGTTGCTATTCAGATTTATGGCCGCAGCCTCAGACTTCAATGCCGCCTGGGTCAGTACTGTAACCGTACCGGAACCGGAGGCAGAACTCCAGGAATTGGAATTCTTAAACGCGGAAGTCGCACCATTAAAACCGCGGGAGAAATATGTATTCGTAACAGAGATTTTACCGGAGCTGTTATAGCTGCCAATAATGGCGCCCTTTGAGCCGGGAGAAGTTACCGCCGCAGCATTATAACTATCCCGAATGGATGCGGCCACATTACCGGAATATCCATAGATACCGCCGGCGATACCGCTGGCACCGTGGGCGATGATGTTGCCTCTGTTAAAGCTGCTATAGATTTCATTAACGGTAGCGCTATAGACCTGACCGGTGATACCACCGGTGCTGCCGCCGGAGTGCCAAGAGCTGACATTGCCGAAATTGGCGCAACGATTCAGCTTGGAACCATGGGAAAGGAAGCCCACAAAGCCGCCAATCTTGCTGCCTCCGGCAGAATAAACCGTTAGATCACTGTAGCAATCCTCAAATTTGGTGCCATAAGAATAGCCCACAAGACCGCCAACATACCAACCGCCGTTGACCAATCCGCCGGAAACCGTCAGCTGTTTGATCGTAGCTTGTCTGGTCACGCCAAAGAAACCAACATTATTATTGGCGGACACAATATTTACGTTCTTGATCGTGTAGCCGCATCCGTCGAAGGTACCGGAAAATGCAATGGATGCGGTATTATTGTCAGAAGAGACGGTATCGTTACCACCGATGGGGGTAAACGGCACCAGCATCATGTCAATATCATTCGCCAGAACAAAGGACTCGCCGGCAAAACTGTTGACAGATGTGCAATTCTGCGACAACCATACAATATGGCCGGGCGTGGAAAGCACATAAGAGCCGTTCACACTGGAGGGCTTTGTTGCCTTGTAAGTGACCGTCGTTCCGTTATCCAAGGAAACCGCCTTGGCGGCAGGAGAAGTAATCACACCATTGAGAGATTGAACTGCTTTGACGTATGCATAATCTCCCGAAAGAAGAATGGATGCAGAGGTATTACCTCCATTATAGCCACCAGGGATAACCGTATAAACGCTGTCAGAATCCACAGTTTCCTTGAGGGTAAACTGGGAATCATGACCGCTGATGCATAGCACGGCTCCCTTATCCTTCAACACGCTTTCAAAATCCAGGCCATACTGGCTCTTAATCGTGGAGAATGGAATGTGAGAAATGGCAACGATCTTCCCGTCAGGCAGGGATTTGAGCCATTCCAGTTGCTTTTCCCGAAGCTCCTCATGGCGGATCCGGTCACCGTACTTCTTAACGGTACTCCCCTGCCACTGAATGAGCTGACCATCCGGATCATCCTCACCGGTGTCGAAGTTAACAAAGGTATAGTCCCCTGCTGTAAAGCTGTAATAATACTCTCCAGTCGCAGTGGGAATATACTTCAGCAGGTTCACGCCATAATATCCACGGCATTCTGCATTACCTCTGGAGAACACAACGGGGTGTGCGCTGCCGGAGGCAATAGCGGTCGCAGTAAACAGAACCTTATAATCGTCAGTGCTGTTCAAGGTATCGCTGACAACATCACCATTCACAATCACATAAGCCGGAGAAGTTCCCAGCGCAGCCAGGGCGGACTGGGCAGCCGCTACTCTTCCTGCTTCGGTACTCATTCCCTTAATGTCCGGGCAGGCAATCAGATTGATCGCCTGATCACCGCTGCGGTCTTCAAATACATACTTCTCGCTCTCAACCCAATCTCCTACCGTATAATATCTGCCGCTTTGGGCGGTAGGATTGGTATAAGCGTACTCCACAAGGAACGAACCGACCTTGTATGTATTGTTGTTCAGGTGTTCTTTCGGGACCTTGACTGTGTGAATGTCATCATGGGAACGTCTATAACCACCAACTTCATCAAAGACCTGGTAGGTTTGACCGTTATATTCATAGGTCACATAGCCCGTGCAGCCTTCTGCTGTGTCGTCATCTTTTGTCATCCATACCACATTGTACCAGTCGCCACCGGTTTCAAACACTGTAGGCGCAACAGAAATAGACACCTTGCCTGCAGATGCGCCAGCAGGCGTAAAGTGAGAATTCAGTCCCCGATCCGGCACATCCATGGGCTCCGGAATCGGGCCAATGTAGTTGGACAGCGCAACAGGATAACGGTTAAAGCTACCGTAAATAGCGCCAGCACTGGTTTTGGCAGTCACATACGCCTTCTGATCAGAATGATCCAGCGTCATCATCACAGCCACATCCTTGGCGTAGCCGCCGCAGACAATGTCATCGTGGATGATGCTTTGTGCCTTATTGGTGACCTTGTCGTAAATCTCGCAGGTATGGAAATGACCGGAAATACCTACCTGCAGTCCTAGATGACCGATGGCATCCGTAAACTGCAGACCGTTGTTCAGATCATGGATTCTGGGAATATGGTAAATGCCCAGCCGGAAGGTAGCCGTTTCATCCCGTCTAAGGCTTCTAAGCCATGCTTCCTGCTTCTCGTTATATTCCTTGTAATTTGCGAGCTTACCGTAGTACTCGTGGTCATCGTTTTTATCCTCACCGGTATCCATAACCACACCCCAAAGAGGACCGTAACGGAAATCATAGTAGAACTCGCCGGTTTCCGTGGGGAAATACTCCAGGAGCGCAGTGGAATAGATGCCTCTGGTTTCGTGGTTACCACGGCAATAGACAATGGGATACCGACCGCCGGTGACAGAGCCCATAATATTGAACATCTTTGCAATGGTGCTCTTGGATTCCAGAGAGTCAACAATATCACCGCTGAACACCACAAGATCAGGGTCCTCAGCGAAGACCTGAGCAACTTTCTTACTCCAGTCCAGCTTGCCATGGGTATCTGTCAGTACCAGTACATCAAAATCATCCACGCCGCCATCATACGCCTTCAGACGGGTGGGACCGGCGGAAATCGTCGTACCGTAATTGGTGATGGCATACTGATGGCTGGTCACCTCTGTAGAATACACCGTATAGGTATTGCCCAGCAGATGCTCATGGGGCACCTTGACCACATGGATCGTATCGTGGGTGCGGATCGTGCCGTTTTTCATATCGTACACGGTATACTCCACACCTTGATATTTGTATTTAATATAGCCATTACCCTTGAAATTGGTAGCCCAAATGACGGCATAACCGTCACCCATTTCATAAACGCCGGGCAATGCAGTAAAATATTTTGTACTGCTGACGCTCTGCGTGGGGGTAGTGACTTGCATGGCAATTACATTGGCCGGCAGCAGCGCAATCATCATTGCCAACAATAGGATCATACTGATCCATCTTCGTGTTCTGTACATAGTAACTCCTTTCAATGTATCATAAAAATTTATTTTCTATAAAATGTAAATTAGGTCTACAACGAGCAAAACCGCTCGCAACCCACTAGGGTTGCGGACGGTTCTTCTAAATCACAAATTATTAAAATAAGCCCAAAAGTAAAAAACATTAACGCAGCGAGAAACAGAACTCTCAGGTTCTTTTTACTATACTAATTCACAAACAACATTACTTCCGGTTATTAATTTTCTACAAACAGATATTAACATGATTCCATGCTTTTGTCAAGTTCACCCAATAATTTTAATATTTTTCCATACCAACTACCCTCGGCAGCATTTTATATAGCAGAAAATAGCGTTTTAAAAAAACAAAAAGCTCTAAAACCTTACGATTTCAGAGCTTTTGGGGTCCGAGGAGCAGATTATTCTGGACAACGGCCGACCGCCCACGGTATCGGACTTCAAGAAAGCAGGTATGTCGCCCCACATGGTCATTCAAAACAAGTACAAGATGACCCTGGGCCAGTAGCTGGATCAAAACTATCCCACCCGTGAGCCTACCTATGACGAGCTGAAGTCGAGGTGCATAAAAGCTTTTATGGTGCCATCATATGTCTGTACGACAAAAAGCTGTATCTGCGCGAGAATCTAGTTGCTTTGTCTTTGGTGTATATCTGACCGAGCGAATGCGTGACAATTCTGCTCATAACACCAATTTCGTCAAACAGAGGATTCTATAGGCTGCACCCCCGGTGTTTTTTCTCAACACTAGGGGTGTATTGTATGATACCGGGAAGGTATCTATAAAAGTGGTGACGGAACGTAATTCCGTCACCACTTCTTATTTGCATGCTTATTTCTTCTTTTTCATCAGTATCATCGCAGCAGCTACACCGGCGCCGGCAGTGCCCAGAGCGATCAGCAGGACACCCCACCAGGGCATGCCCTTCTTTACGGGTGCATCCTGCTCGTCCTTGTCGCCAACAGTGGGTTTCACCGTATCATCGTCCTTGGAGGGCTCAACGGTTTGGGTGGGCTCCTCGGTAGGCTCGGTAGGATCAGCAGGTTCCGTAGGATCGGTGGGATCGGCTGGCTCCATCGTTCCCTCTTTTACGGTCACATAGAAGAAGGTAAATGCTTCACCATAGCTGATCTTGATTTTCCGCTCGCCAACCGTATCCAACGGACCGTCAAAAATGGTCAGCTTATCGCCATCCAGAGATTCAAAAGAGGTACCATCGGCCTTAATCACGCGTACCTTCAGACCATTTAAGTCCAGCTTTTCGCCCTTGGTATATTCAACCTTCTTGGGCGCTTCCAGCAGTTCCACCGAATCTTCTCCCGGTGCTTCCACATTGACATAGAAGAACGTAAATGCCTCACCATAGCTGATCTTGATCTTACGCTCGCCCAGGTTCAGCAGTTCATCCTGGAAATAGGTCAGTTTTTCGCCGTTGCGGGAGTCGATGAATCCATCTGGAGTATAAATACGCACCCAAAGTCCGGTCATATCCAGTTTTTCGCCCAGCTTATAGGTGGTCTTTGTAGGATATTCCATGATCTCCAGCGTGTATTCATCCGCGCCTTCTTCGATGGTAACATCAAATTCTTTTGTGTTTGCATAATCCTCACCTGCTTCGGGGGTAACCATAATCACCACATGCCAGAAACCAGCCTTTGTAGGGGTACCCTCGATTTCACCGTGCTGGGTCAGATACAGACCATCCGGCAGACTGGATCGGAAAAGGCTGAACACAACATCCGGATCGCTGCAATCCAGCTTCACATAATAGGAATCACCCACTTTGCCATCGGGCAGAGCGGCATCGCGAATTTCAGGGATTTGAACATTCTTTTTGGGGACAGTGAATTTTGCGCTGTCATACACGCCGCACTGCTGTGTGCGATCCGCATCTTCAAACAGATAGGCTCTGCAGAAAAGCTCGCAGCCTCGATCCGCTTCTACCAGAGTAATGGTCGGGCCATCCTTATAATACGAACCGTCTTTGAACCAGTAATACTGTATATTTCCTTCCAGAGCGGCATTATACTCAGCGGCATTTTTGCCCAGATCCATAATTGCTTGTTCGGTTTTCATTTCATCTACTTTCACCGTACCGCCTACATCAAAGTTGCTGTTGCCAGTATATGCAACAACTTCATCTGCAGCGATAGCCGGTATCACCAGCATCGCCATGAGAGCTGCCAGCAACAAAGCAGAAATCAGCTTTTTCATAATCTTTCTCCTTTTTTACTCTGAATCAGAGACTTCCTTAGATTGCTCATTCATCCCCTTAAAAGCAGAACCAAATGCAGACAACATACTGCTCAAGAATTCCTTTGCCGACTTTTCCAGCTGGTCATCCGTCGACAGTTCCTCCCGATCTGCCTGTACGGTAGAGCCGCTAAAACCACTACCCATACACACGGAAGTGATACTAACCCGCTGCAGTTCAACGCCGCAGGCCAGATACCACTTATCATACAGCAGTGCCCGCAATGTTGCGATCAATTCCGGGGTGTGCTCACTTAACGTGCTGTCCGTCACGCCCATAGACGCCAGTCGGTCATACGCCGGCTGGAGGATGGATAAGAATTGCTCCAAAAGCAAAGAATCCATCGTGGCACAGTCCGTAAGCGCTACAGCATAGCGGTAAAACAGAATGGGGTTGGCAATGCGATAGCAATACCGTCCCCGGCACATCAAGGAAATCGTCGCACCGCAATCGTTTTGGAAAATGATTTTCTGGGAGCAGGAGAAAGCATGATTCCCCCGCTCCTCCAGGTTCAGATAACACACCTGCTCCTCCCCTTCCGCAGCTTCCATTTCTGGAGTTGCCGCCCGGGTCAGGTTACCCATGAGGAAGGACGACGGGGCATTCTTCTCATACAGATACACCCCCGGCGCAGCGCAGACATCAAAAATCTGTCCCCCCCGAATCAGCAGCAGGCACTGCCCCGGTGCCACAGTCAACTGGGCACCGTCTGCTATTTGTCCCTCCGGGATGGTTTCTCCATCTTTGGTGTAACGCACCGCTGGAGAAATCAGGGTATTCGCCTCCTGCTTGGGACACAGGTACATTTGAGGTACCGCCCGGGGCTCCATGTCCACACATACAATTTGCCGCAAGCCCATGGTGATCTCCTCCTAATGCGGTTTATCGTCAGATTTTGCCGTAGTACATGCCGCCATCCCAAACCAGATAGCCGTCAGCATCAAAGTTCAGGGGGATTTTTTCTTCACCGGCATCGATGAAGTAAGCGCCGTTCTCCTCAACCAGAGGCGCTTCCTGCTCAAACATACAGCCATTTTCGTCCAAAGGCATACCTGCCTCCAAAGCCATAGCCCGCTGATCCTCAGGGACACACATACCCATCTTGGCAACGCCTTCGCCCAGGTACATTGCCATTCTGGCAGCCTCCTCGGCCATACCCTTCATGGCCATGCCGAAGGGAGTATCGGGAAGGGCATTGATCTCATCGATGGTCATGCACTTGTCCTCGACCTGCAGCTTCTTAATCTTGTAAGTACCATAAATACTCATAATCTATACCTTCCTTTCAATATATCAAGCCCACGGATCAGCGGACTTGGGAGTACGGATTCCGACCATCAGCATCTGATCCCACAACAGCCACTGACCGTCGCCCTTCTGACGCAGAACTACCTCACGAGGGCTATCGGCTCCACCGCTGCGCAGAAACAGCTTCATATAACCAGGGTTATCATTGGAATAGGGATTGGACTCGATGGTCACGGTGAAGGGCTGATCGGGAGTGTAGTCATTATTGGGAGTAGCACCCTTGAAATAAGAGAAGGGAACGTAGAACTGACCATCACGGAAGCGGTCGTTCAGGAAAGAGATGTCGCTGGGAGTCAGAGGCCGGGGGCCACGGAGCCAGTTGAGCATCTCAGCACCGATCTGCTTGTCAGCGCCGTAGGCGCACAGAGCGCACAACACCAATGCAGCGGTTTTGTAGGGGTTATCCAAACTTGCCTCGGGCATGGACTGCATCTGGGCAAGACTCTCAGGCAGAGCAGTAAAGGTAAAGGTTTCCTTCTTGCTCATCAGGGAAGATGCGGCCTTGGTCACAGCGGAGCCGGCGCCGCCTCTCAGCTTATCGAAAATACTCATTGTAATACCTCCGTTTTTATGATTTAGAAGGAGCCGCCGCCACCGCTCTCGCCGGAACCGGAGGAACCGGAGGAGCTGGATTTGGGCTTTTCCTTGCGATCAACAGTACGATACAGGAAAATTTCGTAGGATTCCGTCACATTCATGCTGCCGGCGCGGACATAGTTGGCAGCAGCCCGCTGGGCCCGGACGCTTTTCAGCTTACCCTTCATGATGCCGGTGATGATCAGCGCCAGCACAATGCCGATGACCAGGCTAATGATCAGATTTCTGACCAACTTAAATGGCTCGCCGTTAATGGCGATGTCGATGCGCTCTTCACAAGCCAGAGCGTAAGTATTGAACGCAGCGGCGTAGTTGCCGTCGCTGAGATCCGGAGTCATGGCGTTGCCTACTTCCTCGATCTCGCTGTTGGTCATGGCCTTGGAGCCGATAGCCTTGCCGTAGATGTACCAGCCACGGTTTTCCTCATCCATATCGATGAGAAGCAGAATACCATCCTTGTCTTTGCCCAGACCGTAACCATATTCCTGATAAACCGCCTTGGTATAATCTGCGTGATCCTTATCCCCACAATTTTCCACGGTGATCACCGCCACCTGAACGGCGTACTTGTCAGCAATGGCATCCAGTTTATTTTCCAGGGCAGCCGCCTCTTCTTCGGTGAGAAGCTGGGCATAATCCTGCACACTGGAAGGTTTATCCGTTGTAGCAAAGGCAGGAATCACGGTGCAGGCACACAACACCAGCACCAAAAGCAGTGCAAATAATCTCTTTTTCATGTATGCCACCTCCTTACAGCAACCACAGCAGATAGCTGATACCAAACGCCACAGCGGCAAAAATACCACTAAGACCAAACAGCCACTTTCTGTACGCCGCCTTATCCAGGGGCAGATCGCCCACCAGCTTACCGGTTTGACCATTCATGATAAAGGTATATTTCTTGCCGTTCCATTTGGTGTTCATCAACCAAACGGGATACAGAGCATATTTTGCCTTACCATTTTGCAGCTGAATGTTGCTGGCCACAGGCATCACCGTAGTAAAGCCCTGCACCGTAGCGGCAAAAGCATCCTGCGTGGTATTGCGAATGCGCTGATTGGCACGCTCCACACTCTGCTCGGCAGTGACATCGTACTTGTCAGCCAGATAACCGGACAAGTATGCTGTCTGGAAATCCACGGCGCCGCTCAGGTCAAAGGGCTCGATGGATTCCATCAGCTCGTCCTCCATCTTGGTGGAGCCATCCACCGGCACCCAATCAAAACCCAGTTTACCGCCCCGAACCACAGAATAATAGCTGGTTTCCGTGTAGTCGTAGTTGCCGCTGCTCCACTTGCGAATCCGGGTCGCCTTATAGCAGATGTGGGCATCTGCATCCGCCTCAAACAGCCACACTGGCACATACAGACCCTTGATCTCCTCAATGCGGTTCTCATCCTTAAACACCTTGGGCAGCAGCCGCTTGCCACCGTAATGTTTCTTCAGCGCCTCCTTGGCGGCCTTTTTATCCAGCTTGAAGGGGATCACCAGATCCGGCTTCAGATCACCGGCAAACTGTCCCTTCAGAACCACAGGATTCCCGCAGAAGGGACACTCGGTAGCACCCAAAGTGGCATCACCCACGATTTCACCGGCGCAGGTCTGGCACACATAGGTGCGCATACCGGTGGTTTCATCCTCTGTCCATTCCTGACCGGCAGCCACATCCCATTCCATACAATCTTCGCCCTGATTTTCCAACGAATTTTGATAGGACATCAGGGTTTCCACTTCAAATTCCGTGCCGCAATAGGGGCATTTCATATTTTGAGATTCACTGTCAAACTCAATACCACCATCGCAGCAGGGACACTTAAATTCCTGCAAAACAGCCATAGCTATTCACTCCTCTCCATTTATCCGACAGAACCCCACCAGAAGGTCGCTTCCTCCTCACAGGGAACGGGTAATTGCGCCTGACCTTCGTGGGTACCCAGCAGAATTCCGGTGTCGTAGTGACATTGCAGCACCACATACTCGCCGGCAACCGTTTCGCCGTCCCCACGAAGCATATTCAAAAACAGATAGGTCAGACCATCGTTATCGCTGTAATTCAGCGACCATGTACCTTCACAATGCTGAGTTTCCACTCTCGCACCATCCACCAGCAGATCCAGCTGCACGGTGTCGCCGTCGATATTCAATACCCAACAACGATCCTCCGGAGTGTCCTCATAGTAATTCCAGCAAGTGCTGGTCAGATACTCCTCATCGGTCAAGCGCCATCCGTTAGCCAGCATACCTTGATAGTAATCCTGAGTCACCTCAAAATAATCGAAAAAATCGAACATCAATTTTTCCAGGCTGTCGTTGATGGGGATCACGACGCTGCCCATATCACCGAGCTGCGGATAAAACTCCAGGCTGCCGCCAGCAATCGTCACGCGGGTGTTTGGATATGCACCGCTGTAGTTGCACATCAGCAGCACTGGCTCGCCGGTTTCACTTTCGTACAGCGTATCTGTGACTTCCCCATTATCCTCCGCCAGCAGGTGGATATCCACCTGCGCATCGGCTTCCCTGGGCACCAGTATGTACACCTCACCCTGGTCGCCCACGATCCGCTCCTGAGGGATGCCGGCAATGAAGGGGTATTGCTCCAGCATATTTGGGCAGGTTCTGCTAAGCCATGCATCCAAATCCTCGTCCCCTTCATACCAACCCAGATAGGCAACCGCCATTTTTTCAACGGTATCTACCATGCAATTGCGAAGGTTGTCAAGGGTTTCCTGCTCTAGCTCCGCAGGCGACTTCAGCTGGAAGCGCAGATATACGTTCTCTTCGTACACCAGCTCCATAACGCCCTCTTTCAATACGCCCTGGATGGTGATGCTGGGCTCATCAGTGGTGGTGGCAGTGAATTGCTCGCCCTCCATCACCCATGTAAAATCGTGGTAATAGTCATCAAAATAGATATCGCCGGTGTGGTCCTCACAGACGCACAGCTCTCCAAAATCCATCTCGTGATATGCGTCCGGGCCTTCGGTGCTAAGACCGGTAATGCGGTAAATACCGATGGGGTCTATCGTCGCCGCAGGCTCGGTAGGCTGGGTTGGGTCAGGCTTGCTTTGTGTAGCAGGTACTGTAGCTGGCTCATCCGTATCCGGCGCATTGTCGCAGGCGCACAGACCGAACAGCATTGCTGCAGCCAGTAATAACAGTAGTATTCTTTTCATAGGTTCACTCCTTATCGGCCTTCGGCAGCTTTGCCCCACATTGGGGGCAAAGCTCCAAATGCTCATGCTGGGGCTCAATACAACGGCCGCAGGAGCTGCACAGCCGTTCCTGCCCATTGGAGGATGGTTTTGGAATATTTACCATACCGGGGCCGTCCAGCATATGCTTGCGCCGCATTCTGTTTTTCCACCAGGAAATCCATCCGGCCATAAAGAGCCCTCCTTACACTTTGTGTTAAATATCCAGATCCTCCGGGCCGAACTTGTGGTCGCAGCTGGGGCAAATGCCCGTGAATACATCGCCGGGTTCGGCCCGCCAGCTGCATTCACTGCACTCAATATCGTTGACGGTGAATTGCTTGGTGCCACATTCGTTGCAGAATTTACCGGTATTCCTTGCGCCGCAGACGCACAGCCAGCTGCTGGCAGCGGACTGGGGTGCGGGCTTGGGAGAGCCGCAGCCAGAGCAGAACTTACCGGTGTTTTCACTGCCACAGGCATCACATTTCCATGTAGCTGCCGGCTGGGATTGAGGCATGGGGTCTATCGCAACACCGAGCCGGTTCTGTCCCTCCCTCAGTGCCTGGTTCATTTGCTCACCAATCCTTGCTTTATCTGGGTGATCCTTGGTGAGCATCGTCAGTCGAAAGAAAGCGTTAGACATAGCATCCATAGTCGTGGCATTGCGGATCTGTGCCAAAAGACCCTCCACAGAATCGTCGGTTTTTGCATTTGCCTGTCCCAAAGGCACGCCCCGCTGGCCGCAGGATACAACTTCACAGATCTCATCCAGCATAGCCTTATACTTGCGGTACTCGGGGTAAAGCATGGGATCAAAGCTTTGCGCTGCGCTGAACAGCGTCGCCTTCGGCATCACGGTTTCCAGCTTCACCGTAGAGGAATTGATCCGAAAACGCATATCGTCGATGTAATCGCAGCCCTTAATATCCAGCTTGATGTAGAAATCATACCGATACTCATAACGGGGCGGATCGTAGCTTACCTTCTCACCCTGAGAATTGATGCGCTTCAGCTCTTCCCGGCTTTCCCGGATATCGGGGGTACAGGCAGTGATCCACAGGAACGCCAAAATATCAGCATTGTTTTCCCGGTACTTATCGCTGTTGGACACCACAAAGGAGATGGGTACATCCCCTTTGGTTTTGACATACATGGTATAGTAGTCGCCCAGTGAAATGCTGGGCTGCCAGGTTTCCAGTGCCAGCTTGTTATACTCTCGTGCCTGCAGCTGAGCCTTGATCTGCTCAACAGTAGAGTGTCTGCGCTCGTCGAACCAGGGGGACAGCTTCTTGGCGCAGTCCTTGCAGCAATTGCCATCCTCCAGTTTGCGATTACCCAGCAGACCAATCTCTCCGCCGCAGAGGTCACATTCCTTTTTCTCAAACATTTTTCCGAAGAAGCCCATGAAAAACCTCCTGAATGATATTTATCAATTACACAATGTCACCGGAGTCAAAGGGATCGCCGCATTCGGGGCAGAATTTGGGAGCCTTGGTGGGATCCTCCGGCTGCCAGCCGCACTTGTCGCACTTGTACTGAGGTACGCCAGCGGGCTTTTTTGCGCCACACTCAGCGCAGAACTTACCCTTATTCACGGCGCCGCAGGAGCAAGTCCAACCCTCATCCGCAGGCTTGGGAGCACCGCACTCATTACAGAATTTTCCGGTATTCTCTGCACCGCAGGCGCATTTCCAGCCACCAGCCGGCTTAGGCTCGGGCTTCTTGCTTCCGCAATTATTGCAGAACTTGCCGGTATTGGTGGTGCCGCAGCTGCACTGCCAGCCATCAGCGGCAGGTGCGGGAGCAGCGGGCTGCTGCGCCTGCTGTTGCTGCTGCATCATGGCGATCTGCTGAGCAGGATTGAAGCCGCCCATGGCGTTACCAGCCATACCAAAACCCATAAAACCGGTCATAGCACCGGCAGTGTTTCCGGCAGCGGTTTCCATGGCGTTGGCCTGAGCAGTGGTCATGCGACCCAGTGCCATAGCAGCATTGGAGCCGTAGGATGCGGAGTCCTCCATCTGAGAGATGGCCTTCATATCCTCAGGGGTTAGGTTGATGGGGTTCAGGGCGATCTTGCCCACGGTGATACCCCGGCTCTCAATCCACTCATAGCGCAGAGCCTCATTCATGGCGGCCCGGAGCTCATTGACCTTTCCGGGCAGCTGAGCGGGGCGCAGCTCCTGAGCAGCCAGCACGCCGAAGGCGTTCTGCAGCTGGGAAACGAACTCAGTTTTCAGAGTTTCGTCAATTTCTTCTCTGGTAAACTCATACTCCACATTGGCGCAAACCTTGGTATAAAACAGCAGAGGATCGGAAATGAAGTAGGAATATACGCCATTGCAGCGGATATTCACAGTCTTGTAGAAGCCGACCCGCTTGTTGGTCACTTCAAAGAGGATGGGCGTGGGGGTACCGAACTTGTTGCCCATGATCTCCTTGGTGTTGAAGTAGTACACACGCTGATCCTTGCCGGTATCGCCGCCGTAGGAGAAGCGCTTACCGATGGCCTTGAAGGTGTCCAGAATGCTGGTACCCAGATTGCCCGCAAAGATAGAAGGTTCGGTGGAAGAGTTGTAGGTAAACTCACCAGGCTCGGCACAGACCTCCACGATCTTGCCCTGCTCCACGATGATCATGCACTGGCCGTCGGCAACAGCAATGCCAGAGCCGTTGGAGATGATATTGTCGCTGCCCTTGGTGTTGGAGGAGCGACCGGAAATCCGCTTGGTGCCCTTGCGCATCAGTACATCGCTGGGAAGCGCCTCGCAGTAGAAAAATTCCTTCCATTGATCGGCCATCACGCCGCCGGCGGCGCCGATACCGGCTTTAATAAGACCCATAATTGAAGCTCCCTTCTAATTCTTGTATTTATACGTTTTCGTGAATCGCAGAGGGCGGTGACGGAATACGCCACCGCCCTCGCATGATGGATTATGAAATTGGGGAATTATGCGAAGTAGATAGCAGCGTAGTAGCCGTAGACAGCGATGGCAGCGGCCAGAGGCGTAGATGCTGCCTGGTTGCCACAGTAAGAGCCCAGACTGTAGGGCAGGATACCGGTGCAGTAGGTGTTGCCGTCGGCTGCGGTGTAAACGCCGCAGGCGTACAGAGCGCTGTCGATCTCCTTAGCTGCAATGCCGCTGATGGTGGCACCATAGACGCCATCTTCCTCAGTCATGACGATTGCGCCGGTGGCGTTCTCAATCTTCAGAACGTCCACTGCGTTGTAGTCTTCAGCATTCCAGTAGTAGAACATCATGTCGCCAACCACTTCGTAGCCGGGGGTGAAGTAGTAGTTGATGGCGAATGCTGCATCCAGGGAGAT
>JAZONA010000018.1:0-8426 GCA_045654265.1 Faecousia sp. | reverse complement strand
ATCGCATACCTTGCTTCCATTGGCCAGCCGGATGTGGCGGTGATCACCAACATCGGTACCATGCACATCGAGCATCTGGGCTCCCAGCAGGGCATCCTGCAGGCAAAGCTGGAGATTTTGGAGGGTATGCGTCCCGGCGGTAAGGTGATTCTCAACGGCGACGATGCGCTGCTGTGGAATATGCAGAAGCATTCTCTGGTTGATAGTGCCTATTTTGGCTTGCAGAATCCCGAGGCGGATTACCGGGCTGTGGAAATTGCGCAGCAGCCGGAACTGCTGCGTTTTGGTGTGGAGTATCAGCAGGATAGCTTCCCGGTGGAGCTGTGCCTGGAGGGCATGCACTATGTGTCTGATGCATTGGCAGCAGTAAGCGTGGGCATGGAAATGGGCGTGGATACCGAGGATATCCGCCTTGCTCTGTATGATTTTCAGAACATGGCCGGACGGCAGGAAATTTTCGAGGCCAAGGGCTGTACCATTATTAAGGATTGCTACAATGCCGGCCCTGAGTCCATGACCGCCGCACTGGCGGTTCTGGGTGGCAAGACCGGTCGCAAGGTTGCAGTCCTGGGCGATATGCTGGAGCTGGGCGTTTGCGCGCCGGCGGAGCATTACCGTGTGGGTCGCATCGCCGCAGAAAAGGCGGATATGCTGTTGGCCTTTGGCCCTAACAGCAGCCGTGTGGTCAGCGGCGCACTTACCGGCGGTATGCCGGAAAAAATGGCGAAAGCCTTTGAAGACCGCGAGGAAATGGCTGGTGCTATGAAGCGGATGATTAAACCCGGCGACGTGATCCTGGTAAAGGGCAGTCGGGGTATGCGTATGGAGAAGATTTTGGATCTCTTCCTGAAAGACGAAACATAAGCGGAGGAAATATTATGACAAGAGTGATCATTACGGCGCTGGTGGCTTCCGGCCTGACCATGGGCATCGGCTATCTGCTGTTGCCGGTACTGCGTGCCTTGAAGGCAGGACAGTCCATTCGTGAGGTGGGCCCCACTTGGCACAACAATAAGGCCGGCACCCCCATGATGGGTGGTCTGATGTTCATTTTGGCTACGGTAGCCTGCCTGCTGGCCAGTATCCCGGCGATGAAGGATTACTCTGTATTTTATGTGCTGGGTCTGGGACTGTGCTTTGGCCTTGTGGGCTTTTTGGATGATTTCTTTAAGGCAAAGTTTAAGCGGAATCTGGGCCTGACCTCTATTCAAAAGGCGCTGCTGCAGATGGCGGTTTCTGCGCTGTATCTGTATCTTCTGTGGCGGCAGGGCACCCTGCAGAGCGTGATTTACATACCCTTTGTAAATATGAGCTTTACCATCCATCCGCTGCTGTACATCTTCTTTGCCATGTTTGTGATGGTGGGCTGTGTCAATGCGGTGAACCTGACCGACGGCGTGGACGGCCTTTGCGGCAGCGTTACCATTCCGGTGATGGTGTTCTTCACCGCCGCCGCTGTGGGTATGAAGAAGTTTGAATTGGCACTGTTGCCTGCATCCATGGTGGGTGGCCTGATTGCCTATCTGTTCTACAACTGGCACCCGGCAAAGGTGTTCATGGGCGATACCGGTTCGCTGTTCTTGGGCGGCATTGTCTGCGGCCTGGCCTTTGCCTTGAATATGCCCCTGATCCTGCTTCTGGTGGGTCATGTGGATATCATTGAAACGCTGTCCGTGATCCTGCAGGTGGGCTATTTTAAGCTGACCCACGGCAAGCGGCTGTTCAAAATGTCCCCCATCCACCATCATTTTGAGATGTGCGGCTGGCGGGAAGTGAAGATCTGCATTGTATTCTCCCTGGTGGCCACCGCTATGTGCGTGGCAGCTTGGTTTGGTATTGCCGGTTTGACCGCATAATCGAAAGGAGCTTCTATGGCAGCAGAGCGGACTCTGTATGCCAAAGAGGAACGCCGCCGCAGGGCGGGGGAAAGAGTGGATATTCCATTTTTGTTGCTGGTGCTGGCGCTGCTGGCAGTTGGGCTGACCATGCTGTATTCGGCCAGTTCTGCCCAGAGTATGTACGACACCGGCTACGAAATATCCACAAAATATCTGCAAAAGCAGGCGGTTTGTGCCGCCTTGGGGCTGGTGGGAATGTGGCTGTTCAGCCGCATCCCGGCCAAGCTGTGGATGAAGCTGGCGTGGCCGGTGTATGGGATCAGCATTGCGCTTCTGTTGCTGGTGCTGGTCATGGGGCAGAGCGTCAATGGCGCCCGCCGATGGATCAACATCGCCGGTATCCAGTTTCAGCCTTCGGAAATCGCAAAATTTGCGGTGGTATTATTGTTCGCCCGACTGACCAGAACCTTCGGCAGTCGGACAAAAGAGTTTCGTTATGGTGTGCTGGGCTTCGGACTGGCACTTTTGGGGATATTGATCCCTCTGGCGCTGGAAAAGCATCTGTCCGCCATCATGCTCATCGGCATGGTGGGGGTGTGCATGATGTTTGTTGCCGGTACCGGGAAGAAATGGCTGGGAGCAGGTCGCGCCGCGGCGGGACTGATCGTGGTGATGTACATCACCTTCATGGGCTACGCCGGTGACCGGGTCACCGCATGGCACCACCCGGAGCAGGATCCGGGGGATACCGACTATCAGATCCTGCAATCACTGTATGCCATCGGCTCCGGCGGATTGTTCGGACTTGGCTTCGGCAAAAGCAGGCAGAAATATCTGTACCTGCCGTTTCAATACAATGACTATATTTTTGCCATCATCTGCGAGGAGCTGGGACTGGTGGGAGCGGTGCTGATCATAGCGCTGTTTTCCGCTATGATCCTCCGGGGATATTGGATTGCTCTGCGGGCCCGGGATCGGTTTTCCACGGTGCTTGCGGCGGGGCTTGTGACCCTCATCGGAGTGCAGACCGCATTAAATCTCGGGGTGGTGACCAATTTACTCCCATCCACTGGCATCGCCCTGCCATTCTTTTCCTACGGTGGCACGGCGCTGGCAATGAATTTGGGAGAAATGGGGATCGTGCTTAGCATCTCCCGGCAAAGAAATCAGACAAAATTACAGGAGGATCCCGTATGAATGTGATCTTTACCTGCGGCGGTACCGCCGGGCATATCAACCCGGCCATCGCAGTAGCAAATATTGTGAAAGAACGGCATCCTAATGCCAATATCCTCTTCATCGGTGCCAGCGGACACATGGAAGAAAAGCTGGTGCCGAAAGCCGGTTATCAGCTAACTTGTCTGCCCGGTTCCGGCCTGAGCCGTAAGATCAGCTTTTCCGGCATGAAAAAGAATGCCAAAGCTCTGAAAAACGTCCTCAGCGCCGTGTCCCAGTGCAAGAAAATCATCCGGGATTTTCAGGCGGATGTAGTGGTAGGTACCGGTGGTTACGCCAGTTATCCTGCCTTGAATGCGGCATCTAAGCTGGGCATTCCCACCATCGTCCATGAAGCCAATGCCGTTCCCGGTTTGACTACCAAAATGGCCGCCAAGACTGCAAATCGAGTGCTGGTTGCCTTTGAGGAGAGCGCCCAGTATTACCGCAAGCCTGAAAAGGTTGAGGTGGTGGGTATGCCGGTGCGGAAAGAATTTGTGGAAACCAATCATCAGGAAGCCCGTGTGGCCTTGGGGCTGGACAGCCGTCCGCTGGTGGTGTCAGCCTTCGGTAGTTTGGGTGCCCGAGCCATGAATTACGCCATGGCAGACTTCATGAAGCTGGAGCAGGATGCCGGGATGCCTTTCCAGCATATCCATGCCACCGGCGCATACGGCTGGGAGTGGATGCCTGAGCACATCAAGAACCTGGGCGTGGACGCAGAAAACTGCAGCGGCCTTGACATTCGGGAATACATTTACGATATGCCCACGGTGATGGCTGCGGCGGATATTATCATCGGCAGAGCCGGTGCATCTACCTGCAACGAGATCGGTGCGTCGGGAACGCCTTGCATCTTGATTCCGTCCCCGAATGTTACCAATGACCACCAAATGAAAAACGCCAAAATTTTGGCAGATCGTGGTGCGGCGGTGCTGCTGCCCGAACCGGAGGCTACCGGTAAGGCGCTGTTTGACACAGTCACCGAACTGCTTGCAGATCATGACCGCCGGAAAAAAATGTCCGCTGAGTTGCGGAATATGGTGGTTACTGACTCCGCCCAGAGGATCTGCGATATGATCGAAGAACTTTCTTCCAAGGGAGGCAAGTAACATGGCCAAGGAACAAAAGAAGAAACGCCTCACAAAAATCGAGGCAAAGCCTAAGCAGGAAAATAAATACCGTTCCAAGCCCGTTAATGACGTGGTATACACACCTCCGGCACCGCTGAATCGGCGGAAATTGATCCTGCGCCTGTTGGTTGTGGTGGCTGTGGTGGCAGCACTGTTTTTGAGCTTCTCTATCTTTTTCAAGGTGGATCGGATCGTGGTTTCCGGTCATGAGAAGTATTCTTATGAAGCAGTGGTAGAAGCTGCTGATATTGATATGGGTGGTAATCTTCTGTCTTTTGGTAAGGCGAAAGCAGCTGGCCGGATCACCCGTGCGCTTCCTTATGTAAAGAGTGTGCGTATCGGCATATCCTTGCCGGGTACCGTGAAGATTCATATCCAGGAGTTGGATGTTGTATACTCTGTGCAGGATACGCAGAATAACTGGTGGTTAATTACCTCTGATGGCCGTGTCGTGGAAAAAACCGACGGTGCCAAGGCGGTGAAGAATACGGTGATCAGAGGCGTCCAATTGGATACACCTAAGGTTGGCGCGCAAGCAGTCGCTGCAGAGCCGGAGAAGAATATTCATGAGGAAGATGAGAACGTCGTAGAGGACGTGAGTAATGCCCGCCGTCTGAAAACGGCTTTGGAAATTGCCTATCAGCTTGAGCTGAACGAGATTCTGGGTACAGCTGTCAGCATTGATGTGGCTGATATGACTGATATTGAAATGTGGTACGGCACCCAGTATCAGGTGCTTTTGGGGGACGAGGGTCAAATGGAAGAAAAGCTGGCTACTATGAAAGCTGCCATCAAGCAGATGGACAGTCGGGAGAGTGGTATCATGGATTTGACCTTCACTTCTGTGCCCGATGGGCTTAAATATACCCCCTTCACATAATTTGGCAGTGGTTTTTGCGAAAAACTTGGCTGAAAAACAATATTTTCTATTGACGCAATCGAATTTTAGGGATACAATATAGAAGTACGAATTTCGATATTAGCAGTATAACCTACTGCAACATACATAGGAGGAAATGTAACATGGCTGAAGCATATCAGGATCGCGTAGTAAAAATTAAGGTGATTGGTGTCGGCGGCGCCGGCAACAATGTCATTAATCGTATGATTGAGTCCGGCGTGGACGGCGTTGATTTCGTCGTCGTCAACACCGATAAGCAGGATCTGAACAAGTCCATCTGCAAGAATAAGCTGCAGATCGGCGAGAAGCTGACCAACGGCATGGGCGCCGGCTCCAAGCCCGAGGTGGGCCAGAAGTCCGCTGAGGAGTCCCGTGCCATCATCTCCAAGTGCCTGGAAGGCACCGACATGGTATTCATTACCGCCGGTATGGGCGGCGGCACCGGCACCGGCGCAGCTCCCATTGTGGCTGACCTGGCTCACGAGGCCGGCATTCTGACCGTCGGCGTTGTCACCACCCCCTTCAAGTTCGAGGGCGCCAATCGTATGCGTCAGGCTCAGTCCGGCATTGAGGCTCTGTCCTCCAAGGTGGACTCCCTGATCGTTATTCCCAACGATCGTCTGAAGTACGTCACCGACCAGAAGATCACCTTTGCCAACGCTTTCGGCATCGCTGACGATGTGCTGAAGATGGCTGTTACCTCCATCTCCGAGCTGGTTGGCTTCTCCGAGCGTGTGATCATCAACCTGGACTTCGCTGACGTTTCTGCCGTCATGAAGGACGCTGGCCGTGCTCACATGGGTCTGGGCGTTGCATCCGGCCGTGAGAAGGCTGAGCAGGCTGCTATGGCCGCTGTTGCCAGCCCCCTGCTGGAAACCTCCATCAACGGCGCTACCGGCGTTCTGGTCAACGTCACCGGCTCCGCTGAGCTGACCCTGGATGACGTGGAGACTGCTGCCGGCATCGTGCAGGAGGCTGCTAACCCCGATGCAAACATCATCTTTGGCGCCACCTACTCCGATGAGTTCGAGGATGAGATGCGTGTTACCGTCATCGCTACCGGCTTCGACCAGAAGCCCTCTGCCATCAAGGCTGCCGCTGAGGGTGCCGCTGCTGCTCCTAAGGCTGATGCCAATGACGAAATGGACGACGATATCTTCGCTCTGTTCAAGCGCTAATGGATCATTGCCGCATCCCGGACCTTGGTCCGGGATGCTTTTTTGTCAGGAGGACGTTATATGAACGCCTATCATGCTTTGGCCGCCAGCTATGACCGGCTGACCAATGATATACCCTACCGGGAAACGGTGGCTTTTTATCAGGAAATTATGACCCGGGAAGGTGTCACACCCCGTACTGCGGTGGACTTAGCTTGCGGAACCGGTTCTGTTGCCATTCTGTTGGCGCAGGAGGGCTTGCAGGTGACCGCTGTGGATCTTTCCCCGGAAATGCTCACTGTGGCGCAGCAGAAGGCTCAGGAGCTGGATAACCCGCCGCTGTTCATCTGCCAGCCCCTGCAGGAATTGTACCTTCCCAGGGGTGTAGATCTGGCGGTGTGCGCCTTGGATAGCCTTGACTATATCCTGGATCCTCGGGACTGCGCCGAGGCAATACGGCGTGTGTATAAGGCGCTTAACCCCGGCGGCCTCTTTATTTTTGATGTCAATACCCCAGAAAAGCTCCGGGCTATGGATGGTCAGGTGTTTTTGGATGAGGACGAGGATGTGTATTGCGTCTGGCGGGGAGAATTTGACGAGAATGCCAATATTTGTTCTTATGGCATGGATCTGTTCCAGCGAGAAGGGGATGTATGGCACCGCTCTTTTGAGGAGCATCAGGAATATGCCTACTCTCAGGAGCAGCTGACCGGGTATTTGCGGGATGCCGGTTTTAATCGCATCCGGGTCTATGGCGACCGGTGCTTCCGTGACCCCGAACCGGGGGAACAGCGGATCTATTTCAGCGCAAGAAAGGGAATACGGAAATGAATGATTATTTGGTTCGTGGCATGAGCATGGATGGTTTTGTTAAGGTTGTAGCCATCCGTTCCACGGAAATGGTGCGCCGTGCCCAGGAAATCCACGGCACTACTGCAAATGCAACTGCGGCGCTGGGCAGAGCCCTCACTGCTTGTTCCATGATGGGCAACATGCAGAAGGTAGAAAATGGCTCCATGACTCTGCAGATTCGTGGCGGCGGCCCCATTGGCACCATCACCTGCGTATCTGATGCCGATGGCAACGTCCGTGGCTGTGTTACTGAGGCAAAGCTGCCTTTGATCGAGAAATACCCCGGAAAACTGGATGTGGGGGCCTCTGTAGGCACCGACGGTACCATTACCGTTATCCGTGATCTGCAGATGAAGGAGCCTTACATCGGCTCAGTGCCGCTGATTTCCGGCGAGATTGGCGATGACGTTACCGCTTACTTTGCCCAAAGTGAGCAGACTCCTACGGCCTGCGCTCTGGGCGTTCTGGTGGAGCGGGATCAGTCTGTGAAGGTAGCAGGCGGCTATTTGCTCCAGCTGCTCCCCGGCGCTCCGGAAGAGACCATCGATGCTCTGGAGAACGGCATTAAGCGTGCCGGTGCGGTAACCGCAATGCTGGAAGCCGGCCTGACTCCTGAGGAAATCCTGGGACAGGTGTGCGGCGATTTGGGCGTTGTGTTCATGGAAACCACCCAGGTGGGGTATAGGTGTTACTGTTCCCGCCAGCGCGTTACGGCGGCGCTGATCAGCCTGGGAAAAGGGGAGTTGACCGACATCGCAAGCGAAGGAAAAAACTTTCCGGTGGAATGTCAATTTTGTGATACGGTCTATACCTTCACTCCGGAAGATGTTCTGGAAATTCTCGAAAAAGTTTGAGCTTTGCCATCAAACCGGGGGTAAAACCCTGGTTTGATGGGGGTAAAAATTTTGTGAAAAAATTTGAAAAAAGTGCTTGACAAATAGGGGTTTCATGTGTATAATGTGTCATGTCGCTGAGGTGAGCAACACCAAAGCGAAACGGTAAGGGAGCATAGCTCAGCTGGGAGAGCACATGCCTTACAAGCATGGGGTCACAGGTTCGAGCCCTGTTGTTCCCACCAACAATTTGGCCCGGTGGTGCAGTCGGTTAGCACGCCAGCCTGTCACGCTGGAGGTCGACGGTTCGAGTCCGTTCCGGGTCGCCAAATAATGCATCTGTGGAGAGCGAAGGCTCTCCACAACATGCCTCTGTAGCTCAGTTGGTAGAGCAGTGGACTGAAAATCCACGTGTCGTTGGTTCGATTCCGACCGGAGGCACCAAGATGCGGGTGTAGCTCATCCGGTAGAGCGCCACCTTGCCAAGGTGGAGGTAG
>JAZONA010000017.1:0-5897 GCA_045654265.1 Faecousia sp. | reverse complement strand
TAAAAATATACGTTAGTGAGTGGTATATTGATTGGGACGGCGAGGTGTCCATAGGCTGATAAAATAAACGAAGCTATGAATTGTATCATAGCTTCGTTTATTTATGGTGCGGATGACAGGACTTGAGTAGCATTTTCTGCCGATAGCAGAAAATAGAGGATGGCCTCGGTCGAACCCTCGGCGGCAACGCTCGTCCGCGTTGCATTTAGATGGGTTCAAGTCCTGCCTGTCCAAAAACCAAAAAAGAAAGGGAGACATTAGCCTCCCTTTCTTTTTTGGATTATAACGCATATTTTGATACAAAAGTGTCTTGGTGCATTTTTTTTGCACCACTCGGCCATTTTGGTGCATTTAGGTGATGAAGTTGCAAAAGTTGCGTTTGGGATTTAGGGTTGCGTTTGAAATGCAACTTTTTTGAGAATGCAACCTCACGATGTTTCTTTGGTTTCGAACTCTTACTGAGCACTTTGAAACTCGTTGATACATAAACTAAAACGAATTATCCTGATCGGCCAAACGGGCAAGTTCTTCCCAATTTTCTTCAGAAAAATAACTTTCATAAATTGACAAATTTATTCCTCGTCCTTTTCTTTCCATAATATCTGAAACAGAGATTTTTCCGGCAATCAGTCTGTCTGCATCTTCTTTTGTTAAACTATAAATTACGGAACTGTCTGCTATTTGGCCTGTATTACCTAACAGATAGTAACGTTTCAGCCCTTTCACATATACTATATGGATCGAATTTTTATCATAATAGGTTATGAAAAAATCGCTTAACCGAAAACGACGGCCATTTAATTCCATAAAAATTCCTCCTAAGGATTTTTCTTTATTGTATCATGGTTGAAAATACATTGCAACAAATTACAATGAAACTAATCTTGGTCACAATGAAATTATTCTTTGGAGAGAAGTTTCGTTGTGGCTTTGCACATCCAAAATGAGGTAGGTCGGAGTCACCCAACTTCAACTTTTGCCTGTTCAATTTTGATACAATGAAAGTAATCTTATTTGCAAAAGTGCTGAAAAGCCTTGCGCCAAGCCACTTTGACAAAAAGAAAAGGAACGCAAGTATCGTATCAATACTTGCGTTCCAATATGGTACGGGCGACAGGACTTGAACCTGCACGGAAATCCATTGGAACCTAAATCCAACGTGTCTGCCAATTCCACCACGCCCGCCTATTCAATTACAAATTATGAATTACGAATTCACAATTTGCTGTTGGATATAATATCACACGTTTTAGTAATTGTCAATCCGATAGAGGCGGCAACCGTTTTCGGTGGTGATGCGGTGGATGTCCTCCACGCTCACGCCACGAAGCTCTGCCAGCTTTTCCGCCATGCGGTAGAGCTTGCCCGGGTCGTTGCGCTTGCCACGGAAGGGCTCCGGGGACATATAGGGGCAGTCCGTTTCCAGCACGATTCTGTCCAGAGGAATGGCAGATGCCACTTCCAGCGCCTTTTTTGCATTTTTAAAGGTCAAAACCCCGGTGAAACCGATGTACCAACCCCGTTTTACCAACTCCTGCGCCATTTCTGCGGAGCCGGAGTAGCAATGAAACACGCCCTTTACCGTGGGGAATTCGTCTACCACGGCCAAACCGTCGGCATGTGCGTCCCGTTCGTGGACGATCGCCGGCAGATCCAATTCCGCCGCCAGCGCCATTTGCGCCCGGAAGGCCTTCAGCTGAAGCTCCCGGGGGATGTCCTCGTAGTGGTAGTCCAGACCAATCTCGCCAATGGCCTTGATCTTGGGATTGAGTTTACATAACTTCCGGTATTCCTCCAGCACCGCTTCATTTACCTCGTCGGCGGCGTCGGGATGGGAGCCCACAGCGGCGTAAATGTAGTCATACTGTCGGGACAGCGCATCGGCGTTCCGGGAGGATTCCAGACTGCAACCGGGGTTCATCAGCAGGCAGATCCCCGCTTCCGGCAAGGATGCCAGCAGTTGCGCCCGGTCGGTATCAAATGCCCGGTCGTCCATGTGGGCATGGGTGTCGAATAGCATGGGGTGTGCCTCCTTTAAGAAATATATGACAGCAAAGCCGTCCTTGGCTCCCTCGTCAGAGGGGGCCAAGCGCCGCTTTGCGGCGAAAATTAGTCCAGATTGCGCTTTTTCATCAGATTACGCATACGGATGCCGTGATCCAGCTCACGCTTACGGATGCGCAGGCTCTTGGGCGTGCATTCCAGCAGCTCGTCGTCTGCCAAAAATTCCAGACACTGCTCCAAGCTGAACACTCTGGGAGTCACCAGACGGATGGCATCGTCAGAGCCGGAGGCACGCATATTGGTCAGCTGCTTGCGCTTGCAGACGTTGACGGTCATATCCTCGTTGCGGCTGCAGATACCCACCACCATGCCGGCGTACACCGGAGTGCCGGGGCCGATGAGCAGAGCGCCACGCTCCTGAGCGCCGCCCAGACCGTAGGCCACTGCCTCGCCGGACTCGTGAGCGATCAAAGAGCCGGTGAGCCGGCGCTCGATCTCGCCCTTCATGGGTGCGTAGCTGTCCAGCACGCTGGACATGATGCCCTCACCCTTGGTATCGGTCAAAAATTCACTTCTGTAGCCAAAAAGACCACGGCTGGGCACCAAAAACTCCAGACGGTACCGGTTGCCCATGGGGGTCATACCCAGCAGATCGCCCTTGCGGCGGCCCATCTTCTCGATGACGGCGCCCATGCACTCCTCGGGCACGTCGGCCACCATCCGCTCCACCGGCTCACAACGCTTGCCATTGATTTCCTTGGTCAGCACACGGGGGGTAGACACGGAGAATTCGTAGCCCTCACGGCGCATGGTTTCCATCAGGATGGACAGATGCATTTCGCCACGGCCTGCCACATTGAATGCATCGGTGCTGGCCTCGGTGACGTGGAGGGAAACGTCCTTCAGAAGCTCCTTTTCCAGACGGTCACGGAGGTTCCGGGAGGTGACGAACTTGCCTTCCTTGCCGGCGAAGGGAGAATCGTTGACGGCGAAGGTCATTTCGATGGTGGGATCGGAAATCTTCACGAAGGGCAACGGCTCCACAGCGTCGGTGGCGCACAGGGTGCGGCCGATGGTGATGTCAGCCATGCCGGACAGAGCCACGATCTCACCGGCGGAGGCCTCCTGAATGGGGGTCTTGCCCAGACCGTCGAAGGCGTACAGAGCAACCACCTTGCCCTTCTGCTTCATGTCGGGGTTGTGGTAGTCGCAGATGGCCACCTCCTGATTGACCTTGATGGTGCCCCGTTCCACACGACCCACGGCGATACGGCCCACATATTCATTATAATCAATGGAGGAAACCAGCATCTGCAGGGGAGCAGTTGCGTCGCCCTGAGGTGCGGGGATATAGTTGACGATGGTTTCGAAGAGGGGGGTCAGATCCTTGCCTGCCTCGTCAGGGCCGTAGGCGGCAGTGCCCTGACGGCCGGAGCAGAACACGGTGGGGCTGTTGAACTGCTCGTCGGTGGCATCCAGATCCAGCAGAAGCTCCAGAACCTCGTCCATGACTTCGCTGATACGGGCATCGGGCTTGTCGATCTTGTTCACCGCCACGATGACCTTGTGACCCAACTCCAGAGCCTTCTGCAGAACAAAACGGGTCTGGGGCATGGGGCCCTCGGCGGCGTCCACCAGCAGGATAACGCCGTTGACCATCTTCAGGATGCGCTCCACCTCGCCGCCGAAGTCGGCGTGACCGGGGGTGTCCACGATGTTGATTTTGTAGTCCTTATAATGAACGGAGGTGTTCTTGGCCAGAATGGTGATGCCACGCTCCCGTTCCAGGTCGCCGGAGTCCATGACCCGGTCCTGGGTCACCTGATTCTCACGGTAGATACCGCCCTGCTTCAGCATTTCGTCCACCAGGGTGGTCTTACCGTGGTCAACGTGGGCGATGATGGCAATATTTCTGATATTTTCCTGAGATGCCATAATCCGGATGCTCCTTATTATATATTGTATAGTAGGGCTCCCCTCAAGGGGAGGCTTTTTGCCTTTTATTTCAGCTTTGCATTATACTACATCACCAAAAAAATTGCAATATTTTTGTGTAAAAAACCAAGGAATGAATTGTTTTCGTGATTTTTCATTAACAATGCTTGACATTAGGCAGCCCTTTAGGTAAAATGGTACACGGTATGGTGTACGCTGCCCCAGTTTTTCCTCTGGGTAGCGTTTCATGATAACCGGCGAGAAGCCGGGGATAGTATGCGTTTTTGCGCCAATGGGCGTTGTTTTTGCTGATATTCGCCGAAAAATCGGCCTATTTTAACAATTTCACACCTGTGGGCTCATTTGCGCCACCTCTTCGGCTATGCCTATTTTTAATGAAGGAGGTGCGTTGCAGGATTATGAATCCCATTTTAGCTATTGTTTTGATTATTGCTGGCGTTGTTGTCGGTGTTGCCGTGGGCTTTATCAGCGGCATGACCTACCGCAAGAAGGTCGCAGAACGGGAAATCGGCTCTGCAGAGGCAGAGGCTACCCGCATTATCAACGAAGCCATCCGTGGCGGTGAGAGCAAGAAGAAGGAAATGCTGCTCGAGGCCAAGGACGAGATCCATAAATCACGCACAGAGCACGAAAAGGAAGTCAAAGAGCGCCGGGCTGAACTGACCAAGCAGGAACGCCGGCTGCAGCAGAAAGAAGAAACCCTTGATAAGAAGACTGACGCATTCGAGCGTAAGGAAGAGGAGCTGGCTAAGAAGCTCCAGAAGGTGGCCGAGACCCAGGCCGAGGCCGACACCCTGAAGACTGCCCAGCTGCAGACTCTGGAGAAGATCTCCGGTCTGACTCAGGAGCAGGCGAAGAACTTCCTGCTAAAGTCCGTGGAGGAGGAAGTCCGCCACGAAAGCGCCATGAAGATCAAGGAAATCGAGCAGCAGCTCAAGGACGATGCAGACGAGAAGGCTCGTGAGATCCTGTCCACTGCCATCCAGCGCTGCGCCGCTGACCATGCGGCTGAGGTCACCGTTTCCGTGGTGCCCCTGCCCAACGATGAGATGAAGGGCCGCATCATTGGCCGTGAGGGTCGGAATATCCGCACTCTGGAGACCATCACCGGTGTTGACCTGATCATCGACGATACCCCCGAAGCCATTACTGTTTCCAGCTTCGACCCCGTCCGCCGGGAGATCGCCCGTCTGGCACTGGAGAAGCTGATCGTGGACGGCCGTATCCATCCCACCCGCATTGAGGACATGGTGGAGAAGGCTAAGCGTGAGGTGGAGCGCACCATCCGTGAGGAGGGTGAGCGTGCCTGCTACGAAACCGGTGTCCACGGCATCAACCCCGAGCTGATCAAAATTCTGGGCCGCCAGAAGTACCGTACTTCTTATGGTCAGAACGTGCTGAATCACTCCATCGAAGTGTCCCACATCGCCGGCCTCATGGCTGCGGAGCTGGGCGTGGATGTGACTCTGGCAAAGCGCGCCGGCCTCCTGCATGACCTGGGCAAGGCTATCGACCATGAGGTCGAGGGCAGCCACGTGCAGCTGGGTGCCGATCTGGCTCGTAAGTACAAGGAAAACCCCGTTGTGGTCAACGCCATCGAGGCGCACCATGGCGACGTGGAGCCCAAGACCGTTATCGCCGTGCTGATTCAGGCCGCCGATGCGGTGTCCGCCGCCCGTCCCGGCGCACGGCGTGAGAATGTGAAAAACTACATTCGCCGCCTGCAGAAGCTCGAGGAGCTCACCGGCTCCTGGCCCGGCGTTGAGAAGGCATTTGCTATCCAGGCTGGTCGTGAGGTTCGCATCATGGTCAAGCCCGAGGTGGTCACCGAGGATAATATGATCCTGCTGGCCCGTGACATTGCCAAGAAGATCGAGGCTGAGCTGGAATACCCCGGCCAGATCAAGGTCAATGTCATCCGGGAAACCAAGGCTGTG
>JAZONA010000016.1:0-16642 GCA_045654265.1 Faecousia sp. | reverse complement strand
CCGGCAAGTTCATCACCGCATTCTTCCGCAACGCCGCCATCAAGGAAGGCGTCAACGATCTGCTGGAGAACCGGGATGGCCTGATGCTGGGTATCTGCAACGGCTTCCAGGCGCTGATCAAGCTGGGTCTGGTGCCCTACGGCAAGATCATCGACACCGATGAAACCTGCCCCACCCTGACCTTCAACAACATTTCCCGTCACCAGAGCCGCATCGTCCGGACTCGTGTGGCCTCCAACAAGAGCCCCTGGCTGAGCCTGACCAATGTTGGCGATGTGTACAATGTGCCCATCTCCCACGGCGAGGGCAAGTTCCTGGCAAGCGAGGAGCTGATCCGTCAGCTGGCCGCCAACGGTCAGATCGCTACCCAGTACGTTGACCTGAACGGCGACGCCACCGCTGACATCCACTTCAACCCCAACGGCTCCCTGTACGCCATCGAGGGCATCACCTCTCCCGATGGCCGTGTGCTGGGTAAGATGGGTCACAGTGAGCGTATCGGCGCAGGCCTTTACAAGAACGTCCCCGGCGAGTACGACATCCAGCTGTTCAAGGCTGCTGTTAAGTACTTTAAATAAAATTGTAACCCCCGGTGTGCTATCCACACCGGGGGTTTTGCTGTAAATGATTGTTTTCAAAACCTTCTCCCTGGGGAGAAGGTGCCTCCGAAGGAGGCGGATGAGGGGTACATTGGGTAGAAAATCGCACATTAGACCCCTCATCAGTCAAAAATCAAAGATTTTTGCCAGCTATTTGTGGAGGTGCGCTTGCCACTGGCAAGCGACCATTTTGATTCGCTGCGCTCTGCAACACCCCCAGGGGGAAGCTCTACACTAAACAATTATTTATCTTTCTAAAAAATATATTTCTAAATGCGAATAATTCCTATTGACAAATAGAAATCCATGTGCTATTATGTGGATGTAAACGATAATCATTCGCAAAAAGGAGGTGCCTATGGAGCAGAAGCACTTCAAAAAACGGGACGCGATCCTAGCTTGTTTGAAGAATACGGATGTCCACCCCTCCGCCGACTGGGTCTTTGATAAGATGCGGCAGGAATATCCGGACATCTCGCTGGGTACTGTATATCGGAACCTGAATCACTTCAAGCAGCAGGGCTTGATCCAAAGCCTCGGCACAGTGGGCGGCGTTGAGCGGTTCGACGGCAACACCGACCCCCATGTCCACTTCGTGTGTACCGGGTGCGACAGCGTCATCGACCTGCCCCAGATGCAGGTACCCCAATCCCTATGCAGCCAGGCGGCTGCACAAGCCGGCGGTCAGGTTCACCTGTGCCAGCTATCTTTCACCGGCGTTTGCCGGCATTGTAATTCTAAAATTTAAACATTATTTGGAGGAAATTTGTTATGAAGAAGTTTGTTTGCAGTGTTTGTGGTTACGTTCACACCGCCGAGGAGCTGGCCGCTGATTTCAAGTGCCCCGTTTGCAAGGTTCCCGCTTCCAAGTTCGTGGAGCAGAAGGGCGAGATGAAGCTGGCCGCTGAGCATGAGTTCGGCGTTTACGGCGCTACCGTTGAGAACAACCCCGACATCTCCGCCGAGGACAAGGCATACATCCTGGAGCAGCTGAAGGCTAATTTCGAGGGTGAGTGCTCCGAGGTCGGTATGTATCTGTGCATGGCTCGCATCGCCCATCGTGAGGGCTACCCCGAGATCGGTCTGTACTGGGAGAAGGCCGCTTGGGAAGAGGCTGAGCATGCCGCTAAGTTCGCAGAGCTGCTGGGCAGCACCCTGGAGCCCAACATGACCGCTTCCACCAAGGCCAACCTGGCATGGCGTGTTGACTGCGAGTTCGGCGCTACTCAGGGCAAGACCGACCTGGCCATCTGCGCCAAGAAGAACGGCCTGGATGCCATCCACGACACCGTCCACGAGATGGCTCGTGACGAGGCCCGTCACGGCAAGGCACTGAAGGGCCTGCTGGAGCGTTACTTCAAGTAATATTTTCGGGGGACGGGGCAACCGTCCCCCATTTTGCAAATTATGACGACTCTAAAAGGAGGAAAAACCATGAAAAAATCTATTTTCACCCTTTTTCTGATCGCCAGTTTGGTTGTTGCCCTCACTGCTTGCGCAGGGGGAGCGCCCACATCCAGCGGTCAGGCGGGGGATACACAGCCTACCACCGCACCGCAGACCACGCCCCACACCACCGCGCCTGCGGCTGATCGGCTCACCGCCGCCGAAGCCGAGGATATCGCCCTGAAGCACGCAAGTCTTGACCGGAATGCTGTCCGTTTTGACCGGACAGAGCTGGATCGGGACGACGGCAGATGGGAGTATGAGATCGAGTTCCACGCCGACGGCTGGGAATACAACTACGAAATCCACGCCGAAACCGGCAAGATCCTCTCCTGCGACAAGGAAATCTGGGATTGATTTTATCGCAGAGATGATCGATGTGTTGATACTCTGAAAACACGAATTATGCATAAAATATTACACAAAAATGACATACACCCCAAAAGTTAGATACTTTTGGGGTGTATATTTTTTGGGGATTATTGTATTCCCCAAAAAGCTATGCTATAATACAATTAGGCGAACTTACATTTGGAAAAGGAGGAAAAACAGATGCAAAAAATCTTTGTATTCTTTTGGGTGTCCATTCTTGTTTTTTCGTTAGCAAGCTGTAAGTCAAAACAAACCGGCGATGTAATGAAGGCGTGGATAGGTGATTGTTCCGACGAAAAACTCAAAAACGCAATCAATGAATACCAAAACAATTACAGCCCCATTGTTTCGGATGGTAAAGCCGAAATAACAAATGTATCTTTTGAAACCGATTTTGAAATAGCATCCTGCTCCGTCGATATTGTATCCTCTGTCGAGAACAATGATATTAATGCCGAACTACAGGGAGCTGTTTATTTGTATGTGGAATCCACTTTCAATGGTAAAGAGGTAACCGTATCCACAGATTGGTGGTACGATAATGATGATTGGACAAAAAATTATACCATCTGGTCGTATCTTGTCTGCGTGAAGGATATGGACGGTGCAAAGCATTATTACTATTTCAGAACTGACTATTCCTCAAATGATTAAGCCAACAAGCCACTTCGGAGGCGATATTATGAAAAGAATGGTTTTTCCCTTATTATCAAAAATAGCGTTGATCCTTTCTGGTGTATTGTTTTTCTGCCATGACTTGATAAAGTTTCTGGAACTGCAAAATATCTACATCTACATTTCCGGAGTCGACGCGAAGGCAATTTCCCCTTATTTATTGATCCCCGGTGCGTTTTTCCTGATTTTTGCCGGCGCAATTTTCCTGTTCCTAAACTGCAAGCACATCATCCTCAGAATTTTGATCGTCCTGCTGGCACTGGGACTTTCCTATGGGGCTTTCTATTTCGTTATCTTCGGTTTGTTCTTTTCGCCAGAAAATACATACTACGAATTTACATCGGATAATCAGCAACATACCATCATCGTAAATGAGAAAAGCTGGCTGCATAGCATGGGGTGCACCTTTTATGAAAAAACCTCTTTTTGCACCATGAAAGAAGTGGGCAACTCCGGGATACACAAGGTGCCCTATCCGATGAAACCGGAAGATGTGTCCTTCGTTTGGAAGGAAGACAGCTTTGAATTCCACTACGGCGATTCCGAAGACAAAGTGATCGAAATGGAATACGCAAAATAGCTTTTCTAAGACATGGAATACACCGCAATCGGATGATCATCTCCACTCCGGCACCCGCCCTGAAGCACGCAGGTTTGACCCAGGATGCCGTCCGCTTTGAGCGGACAGAGCTGGATCGGGACGACGGCAGATGGGAGTACGAAATTGAGTTCCACGCCGACGGCTGGGAATACAACTACGAAATCCATGCAGAAACCGGCGAGATTCGGTCTTTCGATAAAGAGTTTCGCGATTGATCACATAACAGAAAACGGAGGCGCTAAGCGCCTCCTTTTTATTATACAGTTCTGACGCTTTCACGCCAACGAATTTTGGCAGGAACCACTTCGTGAATGGATGTGATCTTTCCCTCGATGCTGCCTCGGAGAAGATCTACGCTTCGCTGAGCCAGCACCTCCACGCTCTGTCCCACAGAGGACAATCGGGGGGTAAGAAATTCGCCGATGGGCAATCCATCAAATCCCAGCACAGAAACATCCTCCGGCACACGCAGTCCGGCATCGCTCAGCGCCCGGATGGCACCCATGGCCATCACGTCCGCCATGCAAATGATGGCAGTATAATCTCTGCGCCGTCCGCCCAGCTCCCGAGCAGCCAAATAACCGCCCTCGTAAGAGAATCGGACGCAGGCGTAGTCCCGCACCGGGTCAAATTCCACCCCGTGGGCCTCCACCGCAGTCAAAAAACCCCGGTAGCGCTGACGGGTGGTATCGGATTCCTCCCGGTTACCGCCGATGACGGCAAATTTTCGGTGACCCATGGCTATGAGTCCCTCCATCGCCTCCCGGACAGCCTGCTCGTCATTCGAGCACACGCTGGACAGATTGGTAAAGGGCAGGCCGGAGCCATCGTTGGTGACCAGCACACAAGGCACGTCCACCCGGCCAAAGTCCGCCAGGAAATTCTGCCGGTTACCGCCCAGCATCAAAAGTCCCAATGGTTTTTTCTCCCGGCAGACCTGCACGGCACGCAGAACCTCATTCCGGGATTCGTCCATATAGTCCACAACCAGATGGTACGGGCTGGCCGCAACTCTGGTCTGGATGGCTTCCACCAATTCGCCGAAAAGCTGGTTGGAGGAGCCCTTCACCAGGACGTAAATATTATTGGAACGCTGCTGTTTCAGCTGCTGGGCATTGGTGTTGAGCTGGAATCCGCAGGCATCCGCCGCTTCCATAATGGCTTTGCGGGCCTTTTCGCTGACGTTGGGCTGATGATTCAGCACTCTCGACACGGTGCCCACAGAATAGCCGGTCTGGGCAGCCAGATCTTTAATGGTCATATTGTGGACACTCCTTTCGAAAATAGTTTATCCCTTCACGGCGCCAGCGGCAACGCCCTTGATGATGTGCTTCTGGCACATCAGGTACAGCACAATGATGGGGATGATGCTCAGCATGATCACAGCCATGGTGGCACCCAGGTCCACCTTACCGTAACTGCCCTTCATGTACTGCACGAAGATAGGGATGGTCTTATACTTGGTCTGATCCAGCACCAGGTAGGGCAGCAGATAGTCATTCCACACCCACATGATCTCCAGAATGCCAACACTGATCAGGGTGGGCTTCAGCATGGGCAGCACCACCATAAAGAAGGTGCGCACCGGGCCGCAGCCGTCGATGGCCGCCGCCTCTTCGATCTCCAGTGGCAGACCCTTAACAAAGCCTACGAACATGAAGATGGCAAGGCCGGCACCGAAGCCCAAGTACACGATGGGAATGGTCCAGGGGGTGTTCAGGCTCAGCCGGTCGGCGGTAAAAGTCAGGGTGAACATGACCATCTGGAAGGGGACGATCATGGAAAACAGGCACAGATAGTAGAAGATCCGGGCAAATTTACTGTCCACACGGGCGATATACCAAGCGGTCATGGAGCAGAACAGCAGAATCAGGAACACCGATGCAATGGTGATGACCACACTGTTCAGCACTGCCTCCAGGAAGGGGTAGTTGCCGTAGGTCATGCCGGTGGTGTAGTTTTTGAAAGCGACCCAGCTTTCTGCGTTGGGCAGGGCGAATGCGTCCAGATTGATGTGGGCGTTGGACTTGAAGGAGTTGATCAGCACCTCAAAAATGGGCATCACCCAAAACAGGCTCAGAAGGGCAAAAAATACTGTAGCAATGGTGCTTCCCACACTATAGCGGCGAATTTTCATTACTGCTGCACCTCCTTACTGCGGGTTGCGGAGAGCTGGGCAAGCGCCAGCACTGCCACCAATATGAAGAATATCACAGCCTTGGCCTGGGCAACGCCATGCCAGTTCCGGTTGATATTATATGTCGAGTAAATATTCAGCGCCAACAGCTCCGTGGTTTTGATCTGAGAGCCGTCAGCCAGGGTCTGCACCGGCATACCGCCGGTCAACGCCATGTTCTGGTCGAACATCTTGAAGGAGTTGGTCAGGGTCAGGAAGGTGCAGATGGTGATGGAGGGCATCACGTTGGGAATGGTCACCCGGAACAGCGACTGCCAGCTGTTGGCACCGTCGATGTGGGCGGCCTCAAGCATATCCTCCGATACCGCCTGCAAGCCGGCGATATAGATGATCATAATGTAGCCGATCTGCTGCCATGCCACCAAAATCACCAGGCCCCAGAAACCATAAGTGGAATTGGCCAGCAGGAAGGTGCCGGATTTCTGAAGGATGGCATCGAAAATCATGCTCCAGATGTAGCCCAGAACCACGCCACCAATCAGGTTGGGCATGAAGAACACAGTGCGGAACAGGTTGGAGCCGCGCATTTTCTGGGTCAGAGCATAGGCGATGGCAAAGGCGATGACGTTGATGAGGATGATGGATACCACCGCAAAGCCTGCGGTATTCCAGAATGCCCGGCCGAAGCTGGGATCCTCAAACGCCTTGATATAGTTGCGGAAGAAGCCCTGCATATTGTATACAAACTGGCTGCCCGCTTCGGTGATCAGGGACGGATCCTTCTTGGCGGCCTCCAATGCCTGAATCAAGGTCAATTCTGCATCCTTGGGGGTCATGAAGTTGCAGAAGGACAGATAAATACCCTGCAGGAAGGGCCAAACAAATCCAATAAAGAAACAAATAAACGTGGGAAGAATAAAAATCGGGAACCACCGCTTAATCGGTCTGCGGATCTGCAGACTGTTCACAGCGGACATATCATTCTTCTTTTTTGCCAAAATAGTTCCCCTCGCTTTCCTGGAAGAATAGGGTCAAAACCTTCCCCCTGGGGGGAAGGTGGCCCGAAGGGCCGGATGAGGGGGATTTATTTTTCCCCTCATCAGTCAAAAATCAAAGATTTTTGACAGCTTCCCCCCAAGGGGAAGCCTTTTACGGCGAGGGCATGCCCTCGCCCTACAGCAAGTAAAACCGGGGCGGGCTGAAGCCCGCCCCGGTGGGTTAGATCAAATTGTCAGGCAGCCGGTAAATATTAGCCGTTCTGCTTGTTGTACTGGGCAGCCCAGCCTTCCACGAAGGCGTTCTCAACAGCGGCCCACTCACCGTTACCGGCGGAGTAGTCGGTCAGAGCGGTGACAACGCCAGCTCTCCAATCGTCAACGTTGGGAGTGTGGTTGAATGCCCAAGTGACAGTGTACTTGCCCTCAGCGATCAGCTTGTTAGCATCAGCGAAGAACACGTTTTCGGGCTCCTTAGCAGCCTTGAAGGGGATGGGGCCGAATTCCTTAGCCATCATGGTGGTGCCTTCCTCGGAGGTGACAACCCACTTCAGGAAGTCCAGAGTAGCCTTCTGGTCAGCCTCGGAAGCCTTGGCGTTGACAGCCCAGCAGTTCTCGGTGCCGCAGCACAGAGCAGCCTTTTCTTCACCCTCGACGCCGCAGTAGATGGGAATCATAGCCAGGTTCTCAGCCTTCATACCGGCATCGATCAGGCCAGCGTACTCCCAGGAACCGTTCTGATAGAACACAGCCTTGCCCTCGGTGAAGTCAGCCTTGGAAGCATCACCGGTCTTGGTGGACAGCTCGTTACCAGCGCAGGTGGAGTTGTTGATGTACAGATCCCAAATGTTCTTGAAGTTAGCCAGGTAGGTGCCCTTGATGGTAGCGGGCTGCTCGGTGACCTTGTCGTCACGGAACTCGTAGAACAGGGGCATGTTGGCCAGGTGGCCGGAGAAACGCCAGGAGGAGCTGCCGTCCAGACCGGCGGAGGAGAATGCTGCGAAGCCCAGCTCAGCGGACTTGGAGGTGATTTCCTCAGCGATGGCCTTCAGGGAGTTGAAGTCCTTGATGTCAGCGATCTCGTAACCAGCCTTCTTCAGCAGTTCCTTGTTAACGATGATGCCGAAAGCCTCGTAGCAGTAGCCGATAGCCTTAACAGCGCCGTTCTCGTCAACCAGGTTGAAGTCGGAAGTGGTCATCTCAGCCAGCACATCGGTGCCGGTGAAGTCCAGGCAGTAGTCGCCCCAGTCCTTCAGGCCCTGCACGTTGCCGCACTGGAACAGGGTGGGAGCGTCGGACTTAGCCATCTCTGCGTTCAGAGTGTCGGAGTAGGTGCCGGAAGCAGCGGTAACGACCTTGACCTCGATGCCGGTCTTCTCAGTGTACTGAGCAGCCAGCTTCTGCCAAGCCTCATCAGCTTCGGGCTTGAAGTTCAGGTAGTAAACCTTGCCCACTTCGTCTTCCTTCTTACAGCCGGAGAACATGGCAACCATACCGACTACCATGACCACAGCCAGAAGCATAGCGATGATCTTTTTCATTTGTTTTTCCTCCTAATTTTTTGCCGGATTCAGGTTCCGGCTTTGATACAGATAGTATACCGCAAATGGGAGGGGTTTTTCAATCATTTTGTGGATAGTATCGACATTTTCAATATTTTGAACAATATAGCTTGTGAAATTTTATTAAAAATGACGTACTATTTTTTGCCATTTTCCGCATTCAGAGGATCCACCACAATGTCTTTGTAGGGATTGGCAATAACGGTGCGGTAGGTGTGGTAAATCACCATGCCGGGCTTTCCCGAGGGGATGCGCTTGACCTGCTTGACCGGGGTGACATCCACGGGAATGTTCTGACCGCCGGTGGATTCGGAATAGTAGGCCGCCAGCTGTGCCGCCTGGGTGACGGTATCATCGGGCGGCGTGGTGCCACCGCAGGAGATGATCACATGGGAGCCGTGAACCTTGGAGGCATGGAGCCAGATATCGTCCTTGCGAGCCAGCTTGAAGGTCAGCTCGTCATTTTGCCGGTTGTTGCGGCCGACGTAGATGGGGTAGCCGTCGGTGGACTCGAAGCGCATGGGCGGAAGCTTATTCTGCTTCACCCGGCGCTTGCCGGAATCCGCTTTCACATAGCCGCCGGACTGCAATTCCTGACGGATTTCCTCCAGCTCTTGCTCCGTAGCCGCACGGTTCAGCTCCTCCAGCACACTTTGCAGGTAGTTCAGCTCATCCCGGGCGATTTCCATCTGCTTCGTCAGCTCTTTTTCCGCATTTTTCATGCGGGTGTAGTCTTTGTAGAATTTTGCGGCGTTTTGCTGGGGGGACAGAATGGGCGACAGAGGAATTTCAATGGTTTTCATGTCCTCATCGTAAAAATCCTCCACGGCTACTTTGGTCTGACCCTTGGTGATCTTGTGCAGGTTGGCGGTGAGGATGTCGCCGAGCTGGCGCAGGCGCTCCCGGTCGTAGGTAGCGGTGAGTTCCTTTTCCTGAATGGCCAGCTTTTTGGTCAGCCGCTGGCAGAGATTTTGCACGGTCTTTCGCACCGTCTGGCTCTTTTGCCGCATGGCGGACTGGGTGTCCCGGAGGGTGTAGAAGCTGTCAAGCAATGCGCTGAAGCTGTCCGCCCGGGAACTTTCGCCGTACTGACGGATAGGACAGAAGGCAAATTGCTTAGGCGTGCCGTTTTGGGTATAGACATAGGGCGCCGGGTGGGTCAGGTGCTCATGGAAAAACAGAGCCAGCTTTTCAGCTGTGGCAGTAATGTCCAGATTTTCCACTCGGGCATCCACATCCCCGGCGGCAAACAGCGCCGCCTCCCGGCACACCAAGGGGGACAGACCGCCAAAAGTGTCCATCAAGCGGTCGGACAGAATGTCCGCTCCGGGTTCACGGAGAATGCCCAAATATTCCTCTGTCATTGTGAGGAGCGAAGCAACGTGGCAATCTCCCAGAGGATGCCGCTTTTCAATAGGGTCAGGCAATTGGTAGTGCAGTCCCGGCAGGGCAGGACGTTTACTTTCATCCAGACCAATACGCCGCAGGCAGTCGATAATCCGCCCGTCAGCGCCCAGCAGGTACAAATTGCAGGTGCGACCCATCAGCTCCGCCACCAGCTTTTTTTCCACCGCATCGCCAATTTCGTCGATGCAGGCGAAGGTCAGCACCGCCATGCGCTCCATGGGAGGCTGGGAAATCTCCGTCAGCCGTGCGCCCAGCAGGTGCTTGCGCAGGAGCATACAAAACATCGGCGGCTCCGGGGGATTTTCCGGGTTGGAGGTGGTCAGGTGCAACCGAGGTGCGGCAGGATTGGGGTGGATCAGGAGCTTGCCCCGATTTTCCCGACCACGCAGATGCAATATCACCGCATCCCGACTGGGCTGGTGGATCTTGTCCACACGGGCCTCGCCCAATGCACGGATCTCCTCCAGCACCGCGGACAGATAAAATGCATCAAATGCCATAAACGGCCTCCTGCTCGGCGCTTGTGCGCCAACTCAGACCCTTGGGGTAGAAGAAGCGCAGCTTCTCCGTGGCGATGGTCATCACCACTTCCTGCGCCACGCGCAGTTCCCCGTCCAGATTGATGGGCGTGGGCTTATCGCAAATGATTTTTACTGCTTTTGTACGGATATGGCGAATAATTTCAGGTAATTCCTTATATTTTCCGCTCTTAAACTTACCGATTACCTGGGCAACCTTCACACGGGATACCTTCTTGATGATCAAAACATCCAAAAGACCGTCCGCAGGATCTGCCTCCGGAACCGGGTTGAAGCCACCGCCGTAGTACCGGCCGTTGCAGGCGCAAATGAGGGTCTGCTTGTCGTCGATCCGCTCGCCATCCACTTCCACCACATAATGCTCGGAGACGCCTTTAATGACATTGACCACTGTGGATGCGGCATAGGCACGGAAGCCATGTAAAAGGGGCAGGCGCTTGTAATTGGCAACATCCGTGCCGATCCGGGCATCCAGACCCACGGAGCAGATGTTCAAAGCAAGATCGTCGTTGCAACGGATCATGTCGAAGATGGTTTCTTCTGCGTCCAGCAGGCGATTCAGGTCGAAAAACGCCTTGGCATCGGAGAAAATCTTCACAAAATCGTTGCCACTGCCGCCGGAAAATACCGTCACCGCCACATTGTCGAAACCGGCGGCACCGGAGGCCACTTCGTTCAAAGTGCCGTCGCCGCCGCAGGCGTAGATGCGGTAGTTTTCGCCGCTTTCGGCGGCTTCCCGGGCGAGGCGACGGCAGTCGCCGGGAGCGGCGGAGATTTCGATGCGGTATTCGCAGCCGTGCTTTTCGCAGATCCGCTGGATGGTTTCCCGATAAATTTCAGACCGGTCACGGCTTCCTGCCGCCGGGTTGATGATGAATAGGTGCGTCATTAGCGTTCTCCCTTTAGCTGCTTATTTCTTTTTCCGGGTGGGATCCGTATACATATAGTAATCGCACTTGATCATGCCGTTGTACAGCTTGCGCTTTTTGTCCGCACGGCGGCCGAAATAATGCTCAAACTCCGGTTCGGAGGTGATAATATACTTCTTCCAGCCGTCGGCAAACTTCAGGTGCCGACCAAATGCGCCGTACAGCCGCTGAGCATCCTTCTGTTCGCCCATCCGCTGACCGTAGGGAGGATTGCAAACGATAATACCGCTGTCGCAGGGCAGGCTCATTTTGGTGGCATCCCCATCACGGAACTCGATCAGGTCGGACATACCGGCCTTCCGGGCATTGGCCATGGCCAAAGACACGCACTTGGGGTCGTTATCAGAGCCCAAGATCCGGTAATTGCCCTTGAACTCCTTGTCCATGGCCTCGCCACGGGCATTCTGCCAAATCTTTTCGTCCATCCACGCAAACTGCTCTGCGGCGAATCGGCGGCGCAGACCGGGGGCACGGTTCTTGGCGATCATGGCCGCCTCGATGGGGATGGTACCGGAGCCGCAGAAGGGATCCCAGAAGTAATCTCTGCCCCGGTACCGGGTGAGGATCACCATAGCCGCCGCCAGAGTTTCCCGGAGGGGGGCATCGTTGCCGATGGCACGGTAGCCACGCTTGTGCAGACCTTGGCCGGAGGTGTCCAGATAGAGGACACAGCGATCGTTCATCATAGAGAACTGAAGCTGGTACTTGGCGCCAGTTTCCGGCATCCATGCCACGCCGTACTTCTCGCCCAGCCGCTTGGAGGCGGCCTTTTTCACGATGGCCTGGCAGTCCGGCACGGACATGAGGGTGCTGTTCAGGCAGTGACCCTTCACGGGGAAGGCGCCGTCCTTGGGGATGAAATCCTCCAAATTTGCCCGGTAGACGCCCTGAAACAGCTCTTCAAAGGTGGTAGCCTTAAAATCCGCAAGGGTGATCAGCACCCGCTCACCGGTACGCAGGCAGATGTTGGCTCGTGCCAAGGCGTTTTCGTCGCCGGAGAACAGCACCTTGCCGTTTTCCACACGAACATTTTCCATATCCAACCGGCGAAGCTCATCACCGGCAATGCCCTCCAGGCCAAAAAGGCAGGGCACGCAAAATTCAAATTGACTCATATTGCCTCCTATTCTTAAACCTTCTCCCTGGGGAGAAGGTGCCCCGAAGGGGCGGATGAGGGGTGATCCCTCTGTATAATTTGCAGTAGTAAAAGCCCTGCGACCGATCCCCTCGGGAGATGGCTCTGGGCTATAGCGTTGTGCGATTTCCATATCAATCTGCTGGCACACATCATACAATCGCCGGTTAATATCCAGATTGAAAAACCGCAGGACTTTTAATCCCAGGGATTCCAAATAGTTGGTTCTGACCACATCTTTTGCGATTCCTTGGTTCTCGTAATGCTGGGAACCGTCCAATTCAATCACCAAACACGCCTTTGCACAGTAGAAATCCACAATATATGGTCCTAGTGGACATTGTCTGCGGAATCTAACCGGGTGGTTGCGCAGGTACTGGTACCACAAAGTGTTTTCTTCTTTGGTGGCGTTTTTGCGCAGTTCTTGTGCGAACTCCTTGAGTGATTCGTTCTTTAGCATCTTTGACCCCTCATCCGCCCCAGTGTGCGCACTGGGGCACCTTCTCCCAGGGGAGAAGGTTAAGGAATGATCTTATTCTTCTTTAAATAGCGCTCTTCTTCGGAGAAGACACAGCCGCAGTATTTTTGCATATAAAATCCATGCTCCCGGGCGAAATCCTGCCCGTCCCGGAAGTAGGGTTGGAAATCCCGGTAGAGAAATTCCACGCCGTACTCCGCCGCCGCACGCTCTGCCACATCACGCATCAGTTCGTGATTCTGGTAGGGGCTGATGAACAAGGAGCTTGTAAAGCTGTCAAATCCGCCCTCCGCCGCCTGACGTGCGGTTTCAAACAGACGCATTTCGTAGCACTTGACGCACCGACCGGCGATATTTTCCGCCACCTCCCGGACAAAGGGGCGCAGACCGTAGTCATTGCGCTCGATCAGCGGCAGTTCGATAGTACCGGCGTACTCCCGCAGGCAGTTGCGTCGGGAGCGGTACTCCGTAAAGGGGTGGATATTGGGATTATACCAAAAGCCCGTGACCTCCAAACCGTCCCCACGAAGCACTTCAATGGGCTGGTTGGCACAGGGGGCACAGCAAATATGCAGTAACGTTTTCATGGGACGCCCTCCCGATAGTTATTCAATTTACTATATCACACAACTTCCCCGTTTGCAAGAATTTGTGCTTCCCCCAAGGCTGAGAATGTGATATTATGTTGAAAAAAGGGAGGTGGCACTGTGGCACGGAAGAAAAAGAAGTCCGGCGGCGGATATTTACTCATCGGCATCCTGCTGGGAGCATTTTTGGCGCTGACCGCAGTGGCGCTATGGCCGGAAAAAGAACCGAAACCGGAGCCGGTTTTGCAGGAAAATCCATACCAGGCATCGGATTTTGTCTGGAAAGATGGTTTTTTGCAATGCGACGGGGCTGTCACCGGCATTGACGTTTCCCGGTTTCAGGGAGATGTGGATTGGGATGCGGTAAAGGCCGCCGGGGTGGAATTTGTGTTCGTGCGGCTGGGAAACCGCCACAGCCAGGACGGCACCCTCACCGAGGACAGCAAGGCAAAAGAAAATCTCGCCGGTGCAAAGGCGGCGGGACTGAAGATCGGTGCGTATTTCTTCTCTCAGGCAGTGAGTCCCGAGGAAGCAAAGGAAGAAGCGGCGTTGGCTATCGAGATTTTGGGCGATACCAAGCTGGACTTGCCCCTGGCCTACGACTGGGAAGTGTACAAAGCTGACGGACGGACGAAGACCGTCACCGAAGAGGTACTGCTGTCCTGCGTGAAGGCTTTTTGTGAAGATGTGGAGTCGGCAGGGTACAAGAGCATGGTGTATTTCAATCTGGAGCTGAGCAAGACTCTGTTGAATCCAGAGCAGATCGCCCAATATCCCTTCTGGTTTGCCCAGTATGCCGATGCCCCGGAGCTTCCCTATAAGATGGAGTTCTGGCAGTACAGCGACTGCGGCACTGTGCCCGGGATCGAAGGGGAAGTTGACCTGAATCTGTGGTTTGATCCTATATAATAATGTAAGGGAGGGTGCAGACCCTCCCTTACATTATTCCAAGCCGCCTTGGGTGATGTACGCCGCCAGCAGGTCACGGGCGAAGATGGTTTCATCCAAAACATCGACGACCGTCATATTATTATAAGAATAGTAGGCGCTGTAGCTGTCCGTCACCACGTAGTAGGTGGCATCCGGGTCGATGGCATCCCGGATACTTTCGCCGTAGGCGGTGGTTTTAATATAGTAGGCGTAGTGATCGGTTTCCAAAAATTTGCTCAGCAGGTCGCGGCCCTTGATGCTGCACAGCATGATCTGATTATCGAAAGGAAGCAGGGAATACAGCTGGCTGTAGGTGACCTCGCCGGTGAACAAATATCCGGGACTGCGGCAGGACATATAGCCACCACCCAGCACAATGTCGTACTCCGTTCCCCATTTTTCCACACCCTTGGCGCAGTACAGATCTGCCACCAGCTGGCAGATGTGTCGGCTGTTTCGGTACTGTCCGTTGATGCCCAGGATTTTTTGGGAGGGAGCGATCTGCTCGACGTATTTTTCCTTTAACTGCTCCACAACGGGATCATCCTGCAAATCGCTGTACTGACTGTTGGACACCAGTTCCCCGATCAGCACATAGGAATTGCCGTTGGCGCTGTCGATCATCACCCGGGCGTGGGAAATGCCCTGATTGTTGCCACCGGCCTGCAGATGGTAGACCCCGTGTTCGTCCACCAGCGTGTACCAGTAATGGCTGTCCGCCTCAAAAACCAGATCCACAAAACCTGCGGAAAGGGAAGTATCGTAGTAGCTTTTCAGATCCTGATGACCTACGGAAATGGGTTTGTCATCGGTTTGGTCATAGCCATCATGGATGGCATAGACGATGAAATCTGCGCCCTGACTGCGCAGTTTTTCCGACTCAGCCTTGACCAAATCCGTGAGCTGCGCGCCGGTTTTGAAGTAAATATCCTTGGTATGCTGAGAGGAAATGGAGTAGTAACAATCGCCAATGGCACCGATAATGCCGATTTGAACGCCATCCTTATCCACGATCAGGGAGCTTTGGCAATAGTCCACTCGCTCATTGGTTTCCCGGCTGTACACGTTGATGCCCAGGAAGGGAAAATCCGCCAGCGCATCATTCTTGCGAACCCATTCCTCGCCCCAGTCGAATTCGTGTCCGCCCAGCGTCATGGCAGTGAAATCCATGCGGTTCATCCACTCGGTGATGAGAAAACCGTTGGTCAAATTGGATTCAGAGGTACCTTGCCACATATCGCCGGTGGACAGCAGAATGGTGTTTTCCGACTGCTTCAGGTAGGTGGACAGCTCGTCCAGACCCGGTTGCTGGTCGGTGTCCAGGAACTTGCCGTGGAGGTCGTTGATGGCGTAGATGTCGAAGCTGACCATGGTTGATGCCGCCGGAGGGGGATTGTCAATTTTTTGACTGCAACCGGCCAACAATAGTACAAATGCCAGCAAAACACAAAGTTTTTTCATGCACATCGCTCCTTTTTCTTTATTTTACATGAAATAAGGGGAGATTGCAACCGGTATCCGTTTTGTCATTCTGAGCGAGCGTAAGCGAGTCGAAGAATCTACGCATTGCATCAAATAGGTGCGCAGATCCTTCGACTCCGGGCTACGCCCTCCGCTCAGGATGACATTGGGTTGGCCTCTTCGAATCCCACATCCATTCCCATAAAAAAATCCCTCCGCAGAAGCGGAGGGAGTCCGTGCAAAGTTTGATCTGCGTCCACACCCGCATGGGGTGCGTCCGCAGCTCAAAGGATTCTCCCCCGGGCTAAAAAAGTGTCCCCCGGACACTTTTTTGCCTCGCTATGCGAGGCCGCCCTCTTCGAATCCCACATCCATTCCCATAAAAAAATCCCTCCGCAGGAGCGGAGGGATTTTTTTATGGGGTGGGTGATGGGATTCGAACCCACGAATACCGGAACCACAATCCGGTGCCTTAGGCCTCTTGGCGACACCCACCAAGTATTCTGTTTACTGAATGGCACGCCAGGAGGGACTCGTTGAATCAGGGAGCCGCTCGGTCAAGCCCTCGCGGGCGACGCTCATCCGCGTCGCATTTGATTGTTCGAGTCCAGCGAACCACTTCGAAGAAATTGGCACGCCAGGAGGGACTCGAACCCCCGACCTACTGCTTAGAAGGCAGTTGCTCTATCCAGCTGAGCTACTGGCGCATTTCTATGGAGCGGGTGACGGGAATCGGACCCGCGTATCCAGCTTGGAAGGCTGGTGTTCTACCATTGAACTACACCCGCA
>JAZONA010000015.1:0-34093 GCA_045654265.1 Faecousia sp. | reverse complement strand
ACTAAACCAGTATGTTTATTTCTTCAATAATCACCGGCCAGCTGCCGCCTTGGGCTACAAAAGCCCAGTTCAGTACAAGACCGAACTGGGCTTCGTGTAATTATGCTTTTTTAGTGTCTACTTTTTCTTGACAAGTGCAGTGCCTTCCGGCACCGCACTGTTTTTATTTTTTCAGGAACTGCTCCATCAGGGTATAGCCCTCGTCGATGCAACCGCCGGCAACCGCTTCCGCCTCGGTATAACGGGCGATCCGCCGGGTCTGGTGACGACTGTCGTAGATGATGTAAGGTACCGGCTCGGAGGTATGGGTACGGATCCGGATCGGCGTGGGATGATCCGGCAGGATCAGCAGGCGATATTCCTCACCGCTTGCGTCCATAGCCGCCTTAATGGGGCCAACCACACGGCTGTCCAGATACTCGATGGCCTGAACCTTATGTTCACAGCTACCCTGATGACCCATTTCGTCGGGAGCTTCCACATGGATGTACACAAAATTCTGACCGTCCCGCAGGAGAGCATCCAGTGCCGTCTGAACCTTGCCTTCATAATTGGTGTGCAGAGAACCGTTGGCGCCCTCCACATAGGGAGCCTCCATCCCGGCACCCACAGCGATGCCCTTCAGCAGATCCACCGCAGAGATCATGGTGCCCTTCAGTCCGGTCTTTTCCGAGAAATTGCTCAGGCTGGGCTTGGTGCCTGCGCCCCAGAACCAGAGAGAATTGGCCTTATTTTTACCCTCAGCTGCCCGCTGCAGGTTCAGGGGGTGATTATTCAGCACATCAAAGCTCTTTTCCATCATCTCCCGGAAGGCGGGATGCCCCGGCAAGTTTGGACCGGCCTTTTCGCCCAGATGGTCATGGGGAGGCTCGAAATCCAGCACATCGCCATTCTTCCAGATAGTGATATGCCGATAGCTGGTACCGGAATAGAACTGGAATTCCTCGTTATTAAAGGCTTCCCGAACCGCATCCATCAAAACATCCGCATCGGCAGAGGAGATCTCACCGGAGCTGTGGTCGATGATGGTCTTTTCGGCATAGGGCTCATCCTCGGACAAGGTGACGATGTTGCAGCGCAGCACCACGTCCGTATCCTCCATGGCAACGCCCACACTGAGCGCTTCCAGAGGAGAACGTCCGGAATAATTTTTCATTGGATCATAGCCCAGAACCGCCAGATTGGCAACATCCGAACCGGGCTTCATGCCTGCAGGTACCATTTTTGCAAGCCCCATCACACCCATGGATGCCAGCGCATCCATATTCGGGGTAGCTGCCGCATCCAGTGTAGTCTTATTGCCCAACTGGGCCAAGGGCTCACCGGCCATGCCGTCGCCCAGTATCACAATATATTTCATAAACCTTCTCCCTTCCCGGGTTTGCATGATACTGTATACTACCACTTTTCCCCGGAAAATGCAAGACAGAAAAAAGGATCATCCCGGAGGATGATCCTTTTTCATATCAAATAGCCTTGGTTACATCTTCCTTGGTCAGGGCGATGGCTTCCCGGAATTCCTCGAAATCCTCGTAGGTATTCGTATATACCTGATTACCCTTCTTGCCGGCGAACACATGGTACCATAGGAAGGTGGAACGCTCATCCTGAGTCACGGTGATGGGATCGCCGATGCGCTCCAGGGTGCTGTCTTCGGAGCGGTAGGAAATGCGAACCTGCAGTGCCTGAGAACCACTTTCCTCAATGGGAACAATGCAGAATGCACCGCTCTGCTTGCTCAGATTAGCAGGAGTTGCGATACAGTAGGGAGTCTTATCCAGGGAGATCTCCACACCGGTAACAACAGACATGCTGTCTTTGTACTTCTTGCCTTCCTTGGGGCCGGTAGGTTTACCGTCCAGAGAGCTGGTATTACCGGTAACCATCACCACAATATGACCGCACTGAGTGGCATCCACCCAGCGATAGTAGGTTTCGTACTTTTCAAAATCTTTAATCTTGTCGAGCGCGGCTTCCGCCTCCTCGATCTTGGTTTCATAGCCGTCGATGTCGGACTGGAGGGTCTGGATGTGCTGGGTATAGCCCTTTTGGAGTCTGTCATAGGTTTCCAACGCCTTGTAAGCCTCATTTTGCTCCTGAGCATACTGCTTCCACTTGGGACGCACGATAAACCCGAAAACAATGGAGGCAATACCCGCCAGCGCTGCCGCCACACCGCCCACGATAGGCCACACACCGCCCACCAGGAAAATCAAAATTGCCGCAGCGCCCAGAGCTACAACGCCCAAAATAAACAGCGCATTGCTAGCGCCCTTGATTGAACCAATCTTCCTGTCCACAGTCTTGCGGCGGCTGAGCTTTTCTGCATTCTCATCCGAAAGTCTGCGGGAGGTTTTCTTGATATCGTCCATCTGGGACGTCAGCTCCTTGATCTCCGACTCATGAGCCTTAATGGACTTTTCGTGCTTGCGGATCAAATCCTTACGATCATCTTTCGTGGTTTTCAGTAATTCAGTCATACCGCGCGCCTCCTTCTATTTTTGGGATAAATTTCGACATTTTTCCAAAATTATTTTACCACAGCTCCCCCCATTAGTCAATAAATTCTGGCTTTCACAAGTATAAATGATTGTTTAGCCCATTCACACACAGCACCTCTTGTCCCCCGATGGGGGACCCATTTACATCACTACACAATCATTTTCAAAAAAGTATTGACAAGTTATACTGTGTGTTGTATAGTATTATGCGAAAGGAGGTATATCATGGATATTCAACTGAAGCGCGGACTGTTGGACGTATGCGTTTTGTCCGCAATCCGGGATGAGGACTCCTATGGCTATCAAATCGTCAAGGATGTGAAGCCCTATGTGGAGATTTCCGAATCCACCCTGTACCCTATTCTTCGTCGGCTGGAATCCGCACAACTCCTTACCGTTCGTTCCGCCGAACACAATGGCCGCCTTCGCAAATACTACCGCATTACCCCCCTTGGTCAACAGCGGATCGATCAATTTGTGGAGGAATGGCAAGAAATCCTATCCATTTATCAATTTGTAACAAGAGAGGTGAACGCCACATGACGAAACAAGAATTCTCCGATGCGCTGCGCAAGGCTTTGACCAACCTCCCGCCAGAGGATCTGGAGCGCTCCATCGACTTCTATCAGGAAATGATCGATGACCGGATGGAGGACGGCATTCCCGAGGAGGAGGCCGTTGCCGCCATCGGTTCTGTGGCAGAGGTATCCAAGCAAATTTTGGCAGACCATCCCAACATTGAGCCGGTTACAGAAAAGGTTCCTTCCCGCCGCAAACTAAAAGCGTGGGAAATCGTCCTGCTGGCTGTCGGCTCCCCTATCTGGCTGTCGCTGCTGATCGCCGGATTTGCTGTAGCCCTGAGCTTGTATGTAGTGCTTTGGGCACTGGTGATCTGCTTGTGGGCAGTAAGTGTATCCATAGGAGCCTGCGCTGTAGGCGGAACCGCCGGTGCGGTGGTCATGATCGCCACCGGAAACGTCTGGGGAGGCGTTTGCTTATTTGGTGGTTCTGTATTCTGTGCCGGTCTGGCCATTCAGCTGTTCTGGCTGAGCAAGCTGGCCACCATTGGCTCCATAAAGCTGTCCAAAAAGCTGTTTATCTGGATCAAATCCCTTTTTACCCGTAAGGAGGTGGCGTAATGCGTAAATCAGTATGGATCACGGCATTGAGCCTGATGGCTGCTGGTGTTTTGATCGTGGCGATTGCCTTTGCGGCACTGAACTTCGACCTGACCAAGCTGGACACCAACACCTACATAGATGAAACTTTCACCATTTCGCCGATCGTTTTCAGTATCGATGCGGACATCGACACCGCCGATATTCAGTTTCACCTGTCTGACGATGAAAAACTCCGGGTAGAATGTACCCAGATGACCGAGTCTGCTCCCATTACCGCTGAGGTTCGTGACGGTGTGCTGTACATCTCCCAAAATGACAACCGGGCTTGGTATGAGCACATTGGTTTTTTCTTCCGCTCTCCCAAAATCACCGTGTATCTGCCCCACCCCAACGCCAATTATGACCTGAAGCTGAAGGGCAGTACCTGCGATGTCAACATTTCTCAGGAGCTGACTTTCCGCACGATCAATGCCAGGATCACTACCGGCGACATTCAATGCGATGCTCAGGTGAACACGAGCTTGTCCCTGCAAACCTCCACCGGCAACATCACTTGCCAGGATGCCTACTGTAATTCCATCAACCTGAAAGCCAGCACCGGGCGCATCTGGGCGGTGGATCTGGATTGCTACGAGCTGGATATCAGAACCAGTACTGGCGACATTCGTGCCAAAGGCTGCAAAACCGATATGTTGTCGGTAAAAGCCTCCACCGGTGATGTACGCATTGTGGATTGCTCCCACAGCCATTTGACTGTTACCACATCCACCGGCGATGTGAATCTGGACGATTGCGAAAGCGATTATCTTTGCATCACCACTTCCACCGGCGATGTAAGCGGTACTATAGCAGGTCCTATGGACTTTGAGTGCGAAACCAACACCGGCGACATTGACGTAGTGGACCACGGTGGAGGCGGCTTGTGCCGTGTCACCACCGATACCGGCGACATCCATATCACCACCAACTAACACGAACCCCCGGGCTTTCCTTCCTTGCCCGGGGGTTCTTCTGTAAATGCTTGTTTAGCGCAAAGCTTCTCCCTGGGGGGAAGGTCTTATAAACAATCATTTATCTCTCTAAATTTCTTCTGCGTCCAGCACGGTATAGCCTGCATCCCTAAGGGCTTGGGCCAGCAGGCCGGAGCCGTCAACAAGGGTACCGGAGAAGGTACCGTCGTACACCTGACGGACACCGCAGGTGGGACTTCTGGACTTTAAGATTGCGCATTGGATCGGCTCATCCTTGACCTGCGCCAAGATTTTTTCAATGGCTTCCCGGACGGCGGCATCCACACTGGTGCCGTCTTTTCTGCGGACTTCCCCGTGGACGATCTCAATGGGCGGTCTGGGGATGCCCAAGCCTGCCAATTCCTCCGGGCACACCGGGATGACCTCTTTCCCTTCCACAAACTCCGCCACTTTCTGGTCGAAATTGTTGCCGCCATTGTATTTACAATTGCGCCCCAGCAGGCATGCGCTGACAATTACTTTCATAATTTTCTCCTTAGATGTTGAAATTTCTCCGCAGACTATGGTATAATCCCGGAAAAGGAGGGATTTTTGATGACAAAAACCTACAACAAACTGGTTCGTGACCGAATCCCGGAAATCATCGAGGCTACCGGCCAAAGCTGCGTGACCCGGGTGCTGTCCGATGCGGATTACATCCGGATGCTGGACGAAAAATTGAACGAAGAGCTGGCAGAATATCAGGAAAGCAAGGCTATCGAAGAACTTGCCGATCTGCTGGAAGTCATCGAAGCCACCGCCAAGGCACGGGGCTGTTCCTGGGAAGAACTTCTGTCCATCAAGGCACAGAAGCGCCAAAAACGTGGCGGTTTTGAAGAAAAAATCCTGCTTCTAGAAGTAACGGATGACCCCTGAGGGTCATCCGTTTTCTTATTTATCCAGCTTCCGCTGTTCTGCCTTGATGGTTTCCTTGGCAGAAATCACGTCAATGACCTGCCGCACATACCGGGAAATATCGCTGTCCTCGGTGTAATCCGCCGGGGCATACAAATCGATCCGTCCATCCACATACAGCTGATGCACCTTATCCGGCGTACCCTTCTGGGGATCGTAAACGCCGATGGAATAGCCGCCGTTGCTCTTAACCAGGCGCATACAGGGAATATCCGTAGCGCTGTCGCCGATATAGATGAAATTCTCATAGGGCATATACAGCTTGTCCTTGGGTACGATGTCGTTGACACGCTCATCGTATTCCTCAAAGAAGCCCTTAGCGATGCGGAAGATATACTGGGTCTTGTTGGTGTAGCCCACCGCCTGAGCAGGCCATTCCGCCGCGCCGTCGGCGCTGTACAAGTAAGAAGATGCGTAAATCCGCTTGAACTCCGGGGCGATGGGACTGCCCTCGATGATCTCCCGCAGACCGGAAGAAATAACATAGTGTTCCAGCTCAATGCCCCGCTCCAGTGCGTAGGCATTCATTCTGCCGAACCAATCGATGACACCGTCAAACAGCTGTACCTCTGCGCCGATTTCCCGGAAGTAGCTCTTTCGGATAGGCAGGCGCTTCATCCGGGAATGCTGGATCAGCTGGAACATCCACGCCAGATTACTGTCCATGCGGTTATCCCGAGCCAGATCGTTGGATTCGCCCCAGAATTCAGCCTTTTGCATACCAAAAGACGGAATCAGGGTAAACGTCTGCATATCGTCCGGGGAAAGTGTCTTGTCAAAATCATAGCAAATTGCCATTTTAGGGAGGTTGCTCATAGGTGCCTCCTTAGCTCAATCCGCCGGCGGCGATGTAATCGGCCAGCAGGTCACGGGCGTAAACGCCGTCCTCGTATTCCGCTACCACCGTCAGCTTGTTGGGGCCATAGTAAGCCGAGTAGCTGTCCGTCACGATGTAATAGGTGGCGTTCATGTCCAGATTGTTATATCCCTCACCGCAGATGAAGTAATTGTCATTGCTGGTATTCACAAACTTGTTATACAGATCTCTGCCCTTGACGGAGCAAAGGATCAGCTGATTATCGAAGGGGAAAATATTCTGCAAATCGCCGTAGGTTACATCACCAGCGGGCAAGTATCCGGGACTACGCACCGACACAAAGCCGCCGCCCAGCACAATGTCATACTGGTCGCCCCATTCTGCCAGACCTGCCTGGTAGTACACGTCCGCCACCAGCTGGCGCATGAAATTACCGCTGCGTCTGGCGCTGTTGTAGCCCACCACCTTCGTGGCCTCGGAAATCTGCTCCTCATACTTATCCAGCAGTTCCCCGACGATAGGATCGTCCGCCAGAGAGCTATACTTCTGGGTATTCACCAGCTCTGCCACACGCACGTCGGACTTACCGGTGACGGTATTAATGGCGATTTCCACATGGGAGATGCCGCCCTTATTGTCACCCCGGTTCTGCAGGTGGTACACACCGTACTCGTCCTGCAGGCGGTAGCCCTGGTGGGTATGGCCCTCAAATACTAGATCTACATAGCCGTTGGAAAGGTTGGTATCGTAGTAAGAGCCGATCTGATTACCGGTAACCGGCTTCACGGCACCGGATTCGGTGCTTCCGTAGCCATCGTGAAGGATGTAGACGATGAAATCCACGCCCTGATCCTGCAGACGCTGGGACTCTTCCTTTACCAGTTCGGTCAGAGCGCTGCCGGTCTTGAAATACACGTCCTGGCACTTGTCCACAGCGATGGAAGAATAGCAATCGCCAATGGCACCGATGATGCCGATTTCCAGACCGTCACCCTCTACCACAACGGATGCCTGGCAATACTCAGCCCGGGTGTTGGTTTCCCGGTCGTAGACGTTAATGGCCAAAATGGGAAACTCAGCAATGGCGTGGTTCTCCCGGATGGCATCGGTGCCCCAGTCGAATTCGTGGTTGCCCAGGGACATAGCAGCGAAGTCCAGGGCATTCATCCAGTCGGTAATGATTTTACCGCCGGTGAGGTTGGACTCGGAGGCACCCTGCCACATATCGCCGGAGGACAGGAAAATGGCGTTTTCGTCATTGGCACGGGCATTTTTCAGATAGGTGGTCAGCTCATCCACGCCGGGATGGTTTTCGCCATCGGCAATCTTTCCGTGGAGGTCGTTGACGTTATAAAAATCAAAGTATACAAACACAGACTTGTGGCACTTGTCGCACACGCCGTTGGCATCGTCGTCAGCGTGTTGAGCGCATCCGCCGGACTGCTGCGGTGGCTTGTCCTGGGAACCCAAATTGGGCAGCTCCAAACGACAGGCTCCAAAGATCATGGAAATGATCAGCATAATGAGCAAAAGGATTCTTTTCATCGTATTTCACCTATTTTCAGTGTTTTTCCTTATCATACACCATTTTTTAGCCGCTTGCAACAGATTTGTACATGCTATATCTTCAAAATTTCCTTCAGCTGTTCCACGGCCTGGTCGTAGGTATCAAAGCTGACCACATAATCGCAAATATCCTCATTACGCAGCTCTGCTTCAATGGCGATGAGCCGGTCAACCTTATCCTCAATAGAGGAATTCTTCCGCAGGATGGAGGCCATCAGTGCCTTCTTCTCCCGCTTAATATAAATGGTGATCACGTTCTTAAAATGGGTTTTCAGCGCCATGGCGCCGCCGATGTCCATAGTGGTCATCACCCGCTTGCCCCGGTTCAGAATCTCTTCCACGTCGGACTTCCGGGAGCCGTAGCCGTGACCGGCGTACATGGTAGACTGGAACATCTCGCCGCTGTCCCACATTCCCCGGAAGGTATCCAGGGACACATAATTATACCAAGAATTTTCCTCCACAGCGGTGGGGTCGTTGGTGGTGTAGCTGACCAACTTCTCATACTTGTCGGTCTGGGCAAGGAGCCGGGTAGCAAGCTTTGACTTACCGCTTCCGGAGGGACCCACCAGCACCACGATGCTGGGATCCACTTTTGCAAAATTCTCGGATGTGACGCTGTAGCTGTCCGCAATGACCTCCACCAGCTTCAAAAACTGATCGTAATTATTCACCGCCAGCATGCCCGTTGCCGACTCATTCCACGGGCGGCGCATCAAGATGGGATATTTCGCTGCAGAATTCATAATATTGTGCATGGCATCATCGAAAAGGATGTCCATGTGGATTTTGTCCTTCCGGGAGCCCATGTAGATGTGATCCGCCGGAATTTCCGGGAACTCCTCCATAAGCCGCTTGGCACGGATACCCATAAATTCCGGAGGTACGGCGGTGCAAATATACACCTCCGTCATCTGGGACAGCTTGCGGACAAATTCCTTAGCGCCGGGGTACACCGGCTGCGTGCGGTAAAATTCCGGGTCTTTGAAATACTCATAAATGGAGTCCATCCGGGTACCCAGTGGTCCCCAGGTATTCTTTTCGTAGATTGTCATTGGCGGCTCAAAGCCATATTTTTCATTTGCCAGCTGAATGGCATAGGAAGTGCATTCCATCAAAAGATCGTCCACATCCAATGCGGTGGACAGTCGATATTTTCTAGTCATAATCAAACCTCTTTATCTATAAATTTCTTACGGAGAGCGGGTATATCCTTAAAAACAAACATTTTATCCCATAAACTCCCGAACAGACGGATCATCACGCCATTTAACAGTGCGCACACCAGTGTGCCGACGCCGATGCCCTGAAGCTTACCGAACAGCAAAAAACTCAGCGCCACCGCCACCACCAAGCTGGCGCAGTCATACACAGTTTTTACCCGGGACACCGGTTTATTCCATTTTTCCGATACTTCCTTCACCAGAAGCTCATACACCTCCGGCGGCAGATACGACCGTAGCAGCAGGCTGATTCCCAATGCGCACACCACAGCGCCTGCCGCATACATTCCCAAACGGAGTCCCCAATGCTCCATGGGAAGCAGACCCAGCACTGCCATGGCGCCGTCCAATACAAAACCGTATATCACAGCGGTGAGGATGGACAAAAAGTAGCGCAATCGGACTTTGCGCAGTAGGATCAGCATCAGCCCTAAAATCATTGCCTGCAGCGCATACTCCGCCACACCAAATGAGAAAAAGGGCAAATACTCCGATACCTTCAAATGGACGATGTACGCCGGTGCCACCACCGAGGACATACCAAAACCGCCCAAGGCGGTCATGGCCGTGCCGAAGGCCAGAAGCACCAGTCCTACGAAAAAGGCTATTTCCGTATAAAATGTACGTTTTTGCAAAACGATCCCTCCAAACAAAAAAATGACAACTTCGCCGTGTTTGATACAGAAACCCGGAAAGCTGTCATTGGGTATATTATACAACATTTCCTCAAAATTGCAAGCTCTTTTTTGCATGTATATCTTTTTGCACAATTGGCAAATTTTGTACTTGCTTTTTTCTGTATAATATGATAATATCACATAGGAGAAATGAGTTTGGTATAAGCGCATAATATGGTTGCGTGTTTCTACTAACCACCTTAAATGGTTGTCTACCGGTCGACCACCCGTAGATGGCCTTCTTTTTTTGGAGTGATAACCTATGAATTATGATGTAATGATTATCGGCGCCGGTCCCGGCGGTATTTTTTCCGCTTTCGAGCTGAATAAGCTGGCTCCGGAATTGAAAGTAGCCGTGTTTGAGGGTGGACACCCTCTGCACAAGCGCCACTGCCCTATCGACGGCAAAAAGATCAAGTCCTGCATAAACTGTAAAAGCTGCTCTATCATGAGCGGTTTTGGCGGCGCAGGTGCATTTTCTGACGGTAAGTACAACATTACCAACGATTTTGGCGGCACCCTTTACGAGTACATCGGCCGTCAGCGAGCGTTGGAGCTGATGCACTATGTTGATGAGATCAACATGCACTTCGGCGGCGAAGGAACCCGGCTGTACTCCACCGCCGGCACCAAATTCAAGAAGATCTGCATGCAAAATGACCTGCACCTGCTGGATGCCTCCGTGCGGCATTTGGGCACCGACATCAATTATGTGGTGCTGGAAAACCTCTATAACCACCTGCAGGACAAGGTAGATTTCTTCTTCAATTCTCCGGTGGAAACCATGGAGCGTATCGACGGCGGCTACCAGATCACCTGCGGTGAAAAGGTGTATACCGCTGCACAGTGCATCGTGTCCGTAGGACGCAGCGGCAGCAAGTGGATGGAGCAAATCTGCAAGGAAATGAACATCCCCACCCAGTCCAACCGGGTGGACATCGGCGTTCGTGTGGAGCTTCCGGCGGAGGTATTTTCCCACCTGACCGACGAGCTGTACGAAAGCAAGATCGTCTACCGCACGCCCAAATACGGCGACAAGGTGCGCACCTTCTGCATGAATCCCAAGGGCAGCGTGGTCAGCGAGAATACCAACGGCATCATCACTGTCAACGGTCACAGCTACGAAGACCCTGCCAAGCAGACCCAGAATACCAACTTCGCCTTGCTGGTGGCGAAGCATTTCTCCGAACCCTTCAAGGATTCCACCGGCTATGCAGAATCCATCGCCAAGCTCAGCAACATGCTGGGTGGCGGTGTCATCGTGCAGCGGTTCGGTGACCTGATCCGTGGTCAGCGCAGTACTCCCAAGCGCATTGAGGAGTCCTTCACTCCCCCCACCCTTACCGCTACTCCCGGTGACCTGAGCCTTGTTCTGCCCAAGCGACTGCTGGACGGTATCATTGAAATGATCTACGCTCTGGATAAAATCGCTCCCGGTACCGCCAACGACGATACCCTCCTCTATGGCGTGGAGGTCAAGTTCTATAATATGGAGGTCGCTGTGGACGACACCCTCCAAAGTTGCCACCCCGGTCTGTATATCATCGGCGACGGCAGTGGCATCACCCATTCTCTGTCCCACGCATCCGCCAGCGGCGTGCACGTAGCACGGAGCATTTGTGAGAAAGGATGAAAAACATGAAATACGCATGTGAAATTTGCGGCACCGTCTATGACGAGGCCATCGGCGATCCGAAGCACAGAGTTCCTCCAGGTACTCTTTACAGCGATCTGCCTCCCTACTACGGCTGCCCCTCCTGCGGTGCCGACATTGAAAGCTTCATCCCCAAAAAGGAGGCATAAGCCATGGCTATGGAATTGCGGGAAGTCACCTATCTTGCGGTGCTTCTGCGGATCATCACCGCATTCCTGCTGGGCGGTGCTCTGGGTATGGAGCGTGGCCTGAAGCAACGTCCGGCTGGTCTGCGTACTTACATGCTGGTGTGTGTCGGTTCTTGTATGATTATGCTCACCAACCAGTACATCTTCCAGGTATTCGGCTCCGGTGACCCGGTGCGCATGGGCGCACAGGTGGTCAGCGGCATCGGTTTTCTGGGTGCCGGCACCATCATCGTCACCAAGCACAGCCAGATCAAGGGTCTGACCACCGCAGCAGGTCTGTGGTCTGCAGCAGCGGTGGGTCTTGCCACCGGCATTGGCTTTTACGAAGCGGCCGTGCTGGGTTCCATCGTCATTTTCCTGACCCTGACCCTTCTGAGCCGTCTGGACAGCAGAATGCACCGGAAATCCCGGTATTTTGACATTTACGTAGAACTGCCCCGGCAAGTCAATTTGGGCGCCTTTATCCACGATCTGCGCATAAAGGGCATTGTTGTGGACGATCTGCAAATGGAATCCCCCATGGTTGCAGACAATGAAAAACGCAGCTTCATCATGTCCCTATCTAGCAAAAATAAGATGGATCGGGGAGAATTGGCCGCCGTGATCAACGAAGTGGCACCGGAAGTACATCTGGATATTTTCTAAACAAAAAGCAGGCGCAATGCGCCTGCTTTTTCCATTGGCGGAAAAACTATGCAACTTGCACAAGAAAGAAAATCCCTCTTGCCTTAGGGTGTTCATTGTGCTATATTATTGTAGAAATCAGGTATATGCTCATAATATGGGTGAGCGTTTCTACAAACCGCCGTAAATGGTTGTCTACCGACTTTCTCCATAGAGAGAGTACGGCCAACCGTTTATTTTTATCCCCTTAGAAAGAGAGTAGCTCTATGAATCGTAGTTTTCGACTGACCACCGCACTGGATGTGGATGATCTTTTGATGGAGTGCGTCCCCTACGCCATCCGTCTTGCCAATGAAAAATATAAATTCGATCCCCCGCTGACCATTCATGAGGTGAACCGCTGGGGAAAGCTGGGTACCCGTGCGGACGTGATTTTTGAATTCATGGACGACCCGGAATTTTTCCGGACACAGCCCATCATCAAGGGCGCACAGGAATTTGTGCGCAAGCTGTCCCAGATGACCGAGGTTTTCGTAACCACCGCCGTGTGGCCGCAATATATGAGCATCCGGTATCAGCGGGTTTTGGAGGAATTCCCCGAAATCCCCCAGGATCACATCCTCATCGGCTCCCGGAAGGATAAGATTGATGTGGACATTCTCTTTGATGACGGTATGCACAATGTATTCAATTCCAACGCCGCCTACCCCATCCTGATGCGCCGACCCTGGAATCAGGAAGCCACGGGCATCCTGGCAGTGAACAATTACGACGAATTTCTCAAGCTGGTGGAGATCATTGCCGACAGCTACAGCGTCCGTCCCGATCGGTTCAGCCTAAACCAGCCCAGTGTTGTGGTGCTGGTAGGCCCCTCCGGAAGCGGCAAAAACGCCGTTGCAAGAGAGCTTCTGACCCAATGCGACTCCTTCCGCAAGCTGGTCAGCTACACCACTGACTCTACCGCTCCAGCCCAGCAGGACGGCTGGTATCACTATGTTCCCGTGGAGGAATTCCAGCGCATGAGTGACAGCGGTGAGATGTTTGAGTCCACCACTTACGCACACAACGCCTATGGCTCCAAGAAAGCGGACGTGGAGGAAATTCTTGCCGGCGGCAATCATGTTTTGACGGTTATGGACATCTGTGGTGCCATGGCGCTGAAGACCCATTTCCCCCACGTGATCACCATTTACGTCAAGCGGGACAAACGGGATTTGCTCACGGATATTCTAGAAAAGGATACGCCTACCGCGGACAAGGTTAACCGTCTGCTGGCCATTGAAGCCGAAACCCGCAACGCCCAGATCTGCGATTACACCGTAAAATATGACGGCAGTGAAAATACCGTTGCGCAGATCAGAAAACGGCTGAATATTTGACTTTTCGCCAGCTCCATTGGAAAATCCAATGGAGCCGGCTGTGTTTTTCCGGGAGGTTTTCCTATGCAACTTTGCGATCTTCATGTCCATTCCAATTATTCCGACGGCACCCTTACGCCTGAGCAAATTGTCTGCCAAGCGCAGACAGCCGGTCTGTCCGCCGTTGCCCTGACCGACCACAACACCGTGGCTGGCCTGGGGAATTTTCTTCGTGCAGCAGAGGGTACCTCTCTGGAAGCAATTCCCGGCATTGAGTTTTCCACAGACTATCTGGACGTGGAACTTCACATCGTCAGTCTGTTTATCAGGGAAGAACACTATGATGCCATCACACAGATCACCGATGACATGCAGCAGCGAAAAATGCAGAGCAATCTGGATTTGATTGCCGCTCTCAATCAGGCAGGCTACAAGGTGGATTACCAAAAGATCAAGGCATCCATGCCCACCGGCGAGCCCAACCGGGCACTGATCGCCGCTGAGCTGACCCGTCTGGGCTACACCCCCGATATCCAGTCCGCTTTCAAGACTCTGCTGGGTGCCAAGTGCGGCTACTATCATCCCCCCAAGCGCATTGACGTTTTTGAATTGATCGATTTTGTTCGTTCCATCGGTGCGGTTCCGGTGCTTGCCCATCCATTTCTGAGTTTGAAAGAATCGGATGCACTTCGCCGTTTTCTGGCACCTGCCACGGAATGCGGTTTGGTGGGCATGGAGGTACTGTACTCCAAATTCACTCCGGAGCAAACCACCGAAGCCATGTCCATTGCCGATGAATTCGATCTTTTGTACAGCGGCGGCAGCGATTTTCACGGTGAAAACAAGCCGGATATTGCCCTCGGTGTCGGTCGTGGGAACCTGCAAATCCCCATAAACTACCTGGATGCCCTTCGAAGCCGTCTGTGAGGAAAATATTTGTGTTTTTTTGCAAAAAAATTCTATTTTGGGATAGAAATTTTTACAGAAATGTAGTATACTATTAAAATAAAACAAACTGTGCTTTTTTGCACCAAGGAGCCCTGCGCTATGATCACAGATTTACAAAAAGCAAGCCTCTGGAAGCGGGTATCCGCCGCCCTTTGCGACTTCATCGCCCTGAGTATTCTGGTGGTGGGTCTGGGGCTTCTGCTTTCCATGGCCTTTGGCTATAATGACCATGTTGCGAATCTCACCGATTCTTACAACCACTACGAAACCCAGTACGGTGTGGAATTCCAAATTTCCGCCGAAGAGTACGATGCCCTGTCCGCTGAAAAGCGGCAAGCCTATGACGATGCCTACAAAGCACTGGTGGCAGATCAGGAGGTGCTTCGCACCTACAACATCATCCTGAATCTGACTCTTCTGATCATCACCTTCTCCATTTTGGTGGGTGTGATGGTTACAGAATTTGTAATCCCGATGCTTTTCGGCAACGGCCAGACCCTTGGCAAAAAGGTCTTTGGCATCGGACTGATGCGCACCGACAGTGTTAAGATCCGTCCCCTTCAGCTTTTCATCCGTACTCTGTTGGGTAAGTTTACCCTGGAAATCATGATTCCCGTATATGTGCTGATCATGATCTTCTTCAACAGCATCGGCATTGTAAGCGTTTTGATCCTTCTGGTGCTTCTGATCGCTCAGATCATCTGCATCGCCGTTACCAAAACCTACTCTGTTCTCCATGACGTTCTTTCCGGCACCGTGGCCGTAGACATCGCCAGCCAGATGATCTTCGAAACCCACGACGAGCTGGTGGAATATACAAAGAAAATCCATGCGGAGCGTGCTGCTCGCTCCGACTATTAAGTACAGAAAGGGAAGCTTTTATGAAAGTAGTACTGCAAAATCTCACCAAAATTTTCCCCAGCCGGGATAAGAAGGCCGGCAAAGAAGTCGTTGCCGTCAACGATTTCACCTTCGAAATTCCCGATGGCAAGCTCATCGGCTTGCTGGGACCCTCCGGTTGCGGAAAAAGTACCACTCTGTACATGATCAGCGGCCTGCAGAAGCCTACCAGCGGTAAGATCTTCTTTGGCGACGATGACGTGACAGATCTGTCCACCGAGAACAGAGGCATTGGTCTGGTGTTCCAGAACTATGCACTGTATCCTCACATGACTGTTAAGCAGAACATCATGTTCCCCCTTCAGAACCTGAAGGGCAAGGACAAGCCCTCTAAGCAGGCTATGCTGGAGCGCGCTTACGAGGCTGCACGGCTGGTGCAGATCGATGAGCTGATGGATCGCAAGCCCAGCGAGCTGTCCGGTGGTCAGCAGCAGCGTGTGGCTATCGCCCGTGCGCTGGTAAAAATGCCCCGGGTTCTCCTGCTGGACGAGCCTTTGTCCAACCTGGACGCTCGCCTGCGTCTGCAGACCCGTGAGGAAATCCGCCGTATCCAGAAGGAAACCGGCATCACCACCGTATTCGTTACCCACGACCAGGAAGAGGCTATGTCCATCTCCGATATGATCGTGGTCATGAAGCTGGGCGTCGTGCAGCAGATCGGCCAGCCTCAGGAAGTTTATGACAATCCCGCTAACCTGTTCGTCGCCAAGTTCCTGGGCACTCCCCCCATCAACGTGCTGGAGGGCTCGGTTGCCGGCGGCAAGCTGATCATCGGTGAAGAGGCCGTGATGTCTGTTCCCGGTGTGGAGGATCAGGACGTTTACGTCGGCATCCGTCCCGAAGGCTTCGAGCCTGACGCCAACGGCGCTTTGACCTGCAAGCTGAGCAACATCGAAGTCATGGGTCGTGACGTGAGCGTGGTCTCCACCCACGAAAACTCCCTGAACCCCGTTGTCCGCTCCATCATCAACGCAGACAACAAGATCGACATCTCTGCAGAATGCATCCGCTACAACCTCAAGGCACACAAGGTCTTCATCTTCAACAAGGAAACCGAAGAGCGCATCTACGTTGATATGAAATGAGGTGAGCCAATATGGTAGAAAATAAGCATCAATGGAAAGCGTGGCTGTACCTGTCACCGGCGATCTTGCTTCTGCTGGTGTTCACGGTTTGGCCCATCATCAACACCCTGATCATGGCCTTCTCCAACGGCTACAGCACCATGGGTCAGATCGGTGGCTTCACCTATGAGCCGGGTATTGAGAACTTTGTCAAGGTCGTCAGCTATCCCCGGTTCCAGCAGTGCCTGAAAAACACCATCCTGCTGTGCGTCACTACGGTACCTATCTCTACCGTTCTGGCTCTGCTGATCGCTGTGGCACTGAACTCCATCAAGCCCCTGCAGAAGACTCTGCAGACCATCTTCTTCCTGCCCTACGTCACCAACTCCATCGCCATCGGCATGGTCTTCGCCGCTATGTTCAACATTGTCGGTCTGAAGCAGGGCAACGGCATGGCCGATACCTGGGGCATCATCAACAACGTGATCATGTTCTTTGGCGGCCAGCCGGTGAACTGGATGAACGCCGGTTCTGAATACTGGGCCAACGTCACGGTTATGATTATTTATATTGTATGGAATGCACTGCCCTTCAAGATTCTGATCCTGCTGGGCGGCCTGCAGAGCATCAACAAGCAGTATTACGATGCAGCCAAGGTTGACGGCACCCCCAAGTGGCGTGTGCTCACCCGGGTGACTGTTCCTCTGCTGAGCCCCATGCTGGCTTACGTTATCATCACCGGTTTCATCGGCGGCTTTAAGGAATACTCCAGCATCATCGGTATCTTCGGCGATAAGATGGGCCCCGCCCACGATGCCGGCAGACTGAACACCATGGTCGGTTTCGTTTACGATTCCCTGGCCGATGGCGCTCAGGGTCGTGCCAGTGCCGCCGCTCTGATCCTGTTCGTTATCATTCTTGTGGTTACCTTGATCAACAACAAGGTCATCAAGAAGCACGTCCATTATTAAGAGGTGTCGCCTATGTCTAACGAAAAGAATAACTTGAATGTGATGCAGGCGAAGGACATCCGGAAAGTATCCGCCGGTCAGACTGTCGTTCAGATTCTGGCTAAGGTCGGCACTTACGCCTTCCTGCTGGTGATGGCGCTGATCGTGCTGTTCCCCTTCTACTGGATGATCATCTCCTCCCTGAAGTCCCTGGCTGAATACCGTCAGGCAATCCCCACCTTCTGGCCCAATCAGATCCACTTCGAGAACTATGCCGAGGCCTTTACCACTGCAAACCTGGGCAGACTGTTCATGAACACCTTGTACGTCGGTCTCATCTCCACTCTGCTGAGCCTGGTGATCACGGTTCTGTCCGCTTTCGCCTTCGCACGGCTGGAGTTCAAGGGCAAGGAAGCTCTGTTCAGCGCTCTGCTTGCTACCATGATGATCCCCGGCGAGCTGTTTACCATCACCAACTACATCACTGTCAACGAGCTGGGCTGGATGCACTCCTTCACTGCGTTGATCGTGCCGTTCCTGGTGAGCGTGTTCTATATCTACCTGCTGAAGCAAAACTTCATGCAGATCCCCAATGAGCTGTATCTGGCCGCCAAGGTGGATGGCACTTCCGATCTGAAGTATCTGTGGAAGGTCATGATCCCCCTGGCAATGCCCACCCTGATCTCCATCACCATCCTGAAGATGATGGGTGCATGGAACTCCTATATCTGGCCCAAGCTGGTCGCCAACGATGAAGCGCACAGACTGATCACCAACGGTCTGCGTAACGCCTTCACCGACACCACCGGTCAGGCCAACTACCCCGTGCAGATGGCTGCCGTTGCCATCGTTTCCGCACCGCTGTTCCTGGTATTCCTCTTCCTGAGAAAGTATATCATGTCCGGCGTCAGCCGCAGCGGCATTAAGGGTTAATAAACATTAAAAATGTTTGTTATAAGCGTAAAACGAAAGGAAGGACACTGCAAATGAAAAAAAGAATCACCGCTATGCTGTTGATGGCTGTCATGCTGCTGGGCATTTTCTCCCTGGCCGGCTGTAAGAAAGCCACCAACCAGAACGCCGCCTTCGAGGTTCCCGAGGCCGGCTTCAACCCCGACGAAGAGGTGACCATCACCTTCACCCACACCATGGGTGCCAAGCTTCAGGAAGTCCTGAACACCTACATTGCTGAGTTCAACAAGATCTACCCCAACATCAAGATCACTCACCAGTCCGCAGGCGGCTGGGGTGACATCAACGGCCAGATCAACACTGAGATCGCCGGCGGCACCCAGCCCAACATCGCTTACTGCTACCCCGACCACGTTGCCATGTACAACATCGCTAAGTCCGTTGTGATCCTGGACAACCTGATCGCCAGCGACTACGTCATCAAGGGCACCAACGAGACCCTGGGTCTGACCGCTGAGCAGAAGGACGACTTCATCAAGAGCTACTACGATGAAGGCCTGGCTTACGGCGACGGTATGATGTACACCATGCCCCTGAACAAGTCCACTGAGGTTCTGTACTACGACAAGACCTTCTTCGAGGAGAACAACCTGACCGTTCCCACCACTTGGGAAGAGATGTGGGATACCTGCGAGAAGATCCTGGCCATTGATCCCGACTGCTACCCCCTGGGCTACGACGCTGAGGACAACTGGTTCATCACTCTGTGTGAGCAGATGCAGACCGGCTACACCTCCGCTGAGAACGGCGGCAAGTACCTGTTCGACAACGATGCCAACAAGGCATTCGTCAAGGAGCTGCGTGAGTACTACCAGAAGGGCTACTTCACCACTCAGGAGCTGTACGGCAGCTACACCTCCAACCTGTTCGTCGAGACCACCGATACCCGTTGCTACATGTGTGTCGGCTCCTCCGGCGGCGCTTCCTACCAGATGTCCAACAACGACACCGCTGACGGCTCCTTCGCTTTCGAGGTCGGCGTTGCTCCCATTCCCCAGTACGATGCTAACAACCGCAAGACCATCTCTCAGGGTCCCAGCCTGTGCATCCTGAAGGGCAAGGATACCACCGATCAGCAGGTTATGGCTTCCTGGCTGTTCGTCAAGTTCCTGTGCACCAACGTTGACTTCCAGGCTGAGTTCTCCATGGCTTCCGGCTACATGCCCGTCCTGAAGTCCGTCACCAGCAACGAAGCTTACGCTGCTTGGCTGGACAAGGGTAACGGCTACGAGTACCTGGTCGCCAAGTGTGTCAAGGTTGGTATCGACGGCCGTGACGACTACTTCGTCTCCCCCGCATTCAATGGTTCCTCCACCGCCCGTTCTCAGGTCGGTTCTCTGCTGTTGAAGTGCCTCAGCGGTGAAGCCACCGATGAAGCCTCCGTCAACGATCTGATCAACAAGGCATTTAAGGATGCCCTCGCCGAGTGTGAATACTAATATGAAGAACATCACGAAGCTGATCTCTGTTCTGCTTCTGGTCTGCCTGGTAGTCGGCTGCTTCGCCGGCTGCCAGAAGGACGACTCTCCCGATGTCACAACGCCTACCGTGGCGCAGACCGTGGACTATGTCGCCCAAACCAAGCTGAACATGAATTCTGAAACTCTGAAGCAGGAAGTCACCGTTCATGCCTACATCGACGGCGACACAACCCACTTCAACGTTCCCAGCACCGTAGCAGACAACGGCATCCTGAAGGCTCGTTATCTGTGCGTCAACACCCCCGAATCCACCGGCAAAATCGAAGAGTGGGGCAAGAAGGCCTCTTCCTTCACCAAGGAAAAGCTGATGGGCGCCAGTTCCATCATCATCGAGTCCAACGATGGTAAGTGGAACGCCGACTCTACCGGTGGCCGTTTCCTGGTTTGGGTCTGGTATCAGCCCGAGGGCGAAGAAGATTACCGCTGCCTGAATCTGGAGCTGATCCAGAACGGTCTGTCCATCTCCTGCGGTACTGTCGCTGAGCGCTACGGCGATGTGGCCTCCAACGCATTCCAGCAGGCCAAAGCTCAGAAGCTGCACGTCTTCTCCGGTCAGGCTGACCCCGATTTCTTCTACGGCGATGCCTACGAAGTAGATCTAAAGCACCTGCGCACCAACATTTCCCTGTACCAGAACTGCAAGGTTGCCTTTGAAGGCATTGTCACCCGCAACAATAACAACTCCGTTTACGTCGAAAACTACGACGCAGAAACCGATATGTACTACGGTGTATCCGTGTACTACGGCTTCGAAACCGGCGAACTGCTGAACAACCTGAAGGTTGGCAACCATGTTCGTGTGGTTGGCTCCGTGCAGTATTACGAAGCCGGTGGCACCTGGCAGATCTCTGACGTCAGCTATCGTGAATTCAAGCCCGACGATCCCGGCAACACCAAGAAACTGGACGAAGAATTCCACGAAGCCGGCAATCAGCTGCTGGATCCTGACATGTTCGTAGGCGGCAAGGTTCCCGTGGAAGTCATGAAAGACATTTCCGGCGAGGAAACCGAGCTGATCAGCATGGATTACGCAAACCTGATCCTGAGCACCTCCGTCAAGATGAACAATCTGTACGTCAAGGACGTGTACACCACCCACAACGGTGGTGACAACGACGGTGCCATGACCCTCACCTGCGACGTGGGCGGCCTGGAAGTCGATGTGCGCACCATCGTGCTCACCGACGAGAACGGCGAACTGCTCACCGAGGATGACCTGCTGTACAAGACCATTGATGTCATCGGCATCGTGGACTACTTCAGCGGCAGCTATCAGATCAAGGTCTTCACCACCGAGGACTTAATGATTCACGACCCCGCGTAAGAATAAGAAAGGGAATCAGATATGAAAAAAATTATTTCTATCGCACTCCTGCTGGCGATGTGCCTTGCCCTGTTCGCAGGCTGCAAGAAGGACGACGCCGCCACCACTCCCACCAGCAACCTGCCCAACGCCAAGGCTTATCTGGTAAATATGTACCAGACCGGCAGCAAGGGTGAGGCCATGGTTCTGACCGCTGACAAGGATCTGCTTTCCGCTGTCACCATCGACGGCGTTGAGTACAAGGTCGAGTGGGCCATCACCGTGACCCAGGGTGCTTCCGACTCCGCCAAGATCGGCGAGTCCAGCAAGCCCAACCATGTCCTGCTGGACATCAACGAGTCCCCCACCGAGGACATCCTGTTCACCGCCACCGCTACCGTTAAGGATGCCGATGGCAAGTCCGAGTCCGCTTCCTTCAGCTACAAGGTCGCTGCTTCTGCTACCGCCGGCATGTCCTACGAGGAGATCGTTGAGGCTGCTTATGCTCTGGAGAACGGCGAGATGATGGAAGGTAATGCCACTCTGATGGGCGTTATCACCATGGTCAAGACCCCCTACGACCCCAGCTACAAGAACATCACCGTTATCATCCAGATCGGTGATCTGGCCGACAAGAAGATCGAGTGCTACCGCCTGAAGGGCGACGGTGCTGATGCTCTGGCTATCGGCGATACCATCACCGTCACCGGTATCCTGAAGAACTACAACGGCACCATCGAGTTCGATGCCGGCTGTACTCTGGACAAGGTCGTTCCCGGTGAGCGCGTTGAGGCTCCCGCCGACCCCAAGGAAATCGTCAACCAGGCTTATGCCCTGGCCGAAGGCGATACCCTGAAGTACGAGGCTACCCTCACCGGTACCATCACCGCTATTGACACCCCCTACGACGAAGGTTATGGTAATATTTCCGTTATCATCACCATCGAGGGCTGCGAAGATAAGCCCATCCTGTGCTACCGCATGAAGGGCGAAGGCGCTGCCAACCTGAAGGAAGGCGACGTCATCACCGTCCGCGGCTACATCACCAACTACAAGGGCAAGATCGAGTTCACCGCCGGCTGCCAGCTGACCGAAGGCCAGGGTACCGGCACTCCCGATGTTGAGATCCCCCTGGAAAAGCCCGATACCGAGGAAGAGATCGTAAAGCAGGCTTTCGCTCTTGCTGAAGGCAAGGCTCTGCCTTATGTTGCTACTCTGACCGGTAAGGTCACTAAGATTGACACCGCTTACGATCCCGAGTACAAGAATGTCTGCCCTGTCATTTCCGTGGCTGGTAAGGAAATTCTGTGCTACCGTCTGAAGGGCGCCGAGGCTGACAAGGTCGCCGTGGGCGACACCCTGACCGTCAGCGGCACCATCAAGAACCACTATGGCACCATCGAGTTCGACGTTGGCTGTACTCTGGACAAGCGCGTTTCCGGCGGCGGCACTGCCATCCAGAAGGAAACCGATCCCAAGAAGATCGTTGCTGCAGCTTTCAAGCTGAAGGACGGCGAGCAGCTGGCTTATGACGCTACCCTCACCGGTAAGGTCACCAAGATCGACACCGCTTACGATCCTCAGTACAAGAACATCTGCGTAGTCATTTCTGTGGAAGGCAAGGAGATCCTGTGCTACCGCATGAAGGGCGACGGCGCTGACAAGGTTGCCATTGATGACACCCTGACCGTCACCGGCCGCCTGAAGAACTACAACGGCATCGTTGAGTTCGATACCGGCTGCAAGCTGGACAAGCGCGTTTCCGGCGGCAAGGATCCCATCAAGGTAGAAACCGATCCCAAGAAGATCGTGGAAGCTGCTTTCAAGCTGGCCAAGGGTGAAGAGCTGCCCTACGATGCAACCCTGACCGGCAAGGTCACCGCCATCGACAAGGCTTACGATGCTGATCACAAGAACATCAGCGTTGTGATCACCGTGGAAGGCAAGTCCATCATCTGCTTCCGCATGAAGGGCGATGATGCTGCCAAGGTAGCCGTTAACGACACCATCACTGTCAAGGGCCGCCTGAAGAACTACGAGGGCAAGGTCGAGTTTGATGCCGGCTGCAAGCTGGAGAAGCGCGTTTCCGGCGGCACCGTCGTTCAGACCGATGACAAGACCATCGTTGACGAGGCTTACGCACTGAAGAACGGCGAGGCTCTGGGCTACACCGCTACCCTCACCGGTAAGGTTGTCAAGCTGAACGTTCCCTACGATGCAGAGTTCAAGAACATGAACCTGACCATCGCTGTGGCCGGCCGTGAGGATAAGCCCATTCTGTGCTACCGCATGAAGGGCGAGGGCCTGAGCAACAACATCTGTGTCGGCGATACCATCACCGTCACCGGTATCATCAAGAACTACAACGGCACCATCGAGTTCGATACCGGCTGCACCGCCAGCAACATCAAGTCCGGCGGCGCCAAGAAGCCTGCTACCTCCAAGGAAATCGTGGATGCAGCATTCGCTCTGCCCGGCAAGGAATCCCTGCCTTACTTCGCAACTCTGACCGGTAAGATCATCAAGATCGACACCGCTTACGATGCAAGCTACAAGAACATCACCGTCACCATCGAGGTCGAAGGCTCCGACGGTATGAAGGAACTGAAGTGCTACCGCATGAAGGGCGACGGCGCTGATAAGCTGGCTGTTGGTGATACCATCACCGTTACCGGCGTTATCAAGAACCACGTCCACAGCTCCGGTGATGCCGAGGTCGAGTTCGACGCCGGCTGCACCTTCAAGAAGTAATCCATTTCCTACGGGAAATAATATAAGGAGGATACATACACATGAACGCAAAGAAACTCATTAGCATTCTGCTGTGCGTCTGCATGATGATGGGTCTGCTGGTTGTTGCTGCTCAGGCTGCCAACCCCACCATCACCTTCGACAGCAAGAGCAAGCGCACCAGCTACAGTGTTACCCAGCAGGTTTGGGCGGAGAACGGCATTACCGTTACCAACGACAAGGCCAGCTCCACCACCAACGTTGGTGACTACGCTAACCCCGCTCGTTTCTACAAGGGCTCCAGCCTGACTGTTGCCTACACGCAGAACATTGAGAAGGTCATCTTCACCTGCACCACCTATCAGGACAAGGATTATCCCGCAGACCTGAAGGCTTCCATCACCAGCGGCACCGTTACTGTTGACGGTCTGGTTGTTACCGTCACTCTGGCTACTCCTGCTACTTCCTACACCATCAATAAGCTGGCCGGCCAGGTTCGTATTGCCAGCATTGAAGTCGTTGCAGGCGAGGGCAGCAACCCCGGTGGCGGCACTCCCGATCCCGATCCCACTCCCGTAGCTCCCAGCGATCCCAAGGAGATCGTTGACGCAGCTTTCGCTCTGGAGCCCGGCAAGGCTCTGCCCTACGAGGCTACTCTGACCGGCAAGATCATCTCTGTTGATGATCCCTTCAACAGCCAGTTTAACAATGTCACCGTCACCATCGAGGTTGAGGGTACCACCGGCACCAAGGCTCTGAAGTGCTACCGCATCAAGGGCGAGGGCGCTGACGTGATCGCTGTTGGCGACACCATCACCGTCAAGGGCACCATCAAGAACTACGTTCATACCTCCACCGGCAACAGCGAGATCGAGTTCGACGCTGGCAGCCAGCTGGTTTCCTACACCAAGGGCGATGTTGCTCCCGAGACTCCCGACATCGATGCCGATGTGAAGGCTATCCTGGACGCCGCTTATGCTCTGGCTGACGGCGAGCAGCTGCCCGAGGAAGTTTCCCTGACCGGTAAGGTCATCAAGATCGACACCCCCTACAACGAGCAGTACAAGAACATCTCCGTCACCATCGAGATCCCCGGCGCTGCTGACAAGCCCATCCTGTGCTACCGTCTGGGCGGCGAGGACGTTGCTCAGATCGCTCTGGGCGACACCATCACCGTCACCGGCATCATCAAGAACTACGGCGGCACCATCGAGTTCATCGCTGGCTGCTCTCTGGATGACCGCATCCCCGGTGAGAACGAGGCTCCCGTGGCTCCCACCGATCCCAAGGAGATCGTTGACGCTGCCTTTGCTCTGGAAAAGGGCGCTTCCCTGCCCTACATGGCAACCCTGACCGGCACCATCACCGAGATCGTGACTCTGTACGACGAGCAGTACAAGAACATCACCGTCAACATCGAGGTTGAGGGTACCGATGGCAAGAAGATCATCGAGTGCTACCGCCTGAAGGGTGAGGGCGCTGAGAATCTGGCTGTTGGCGATGTGATCGCTGTTACCGGCCAGCTGACCCGTTACTACAAGGCTGCTACCGAAGACAAGCCCGAGCTGGACAAGATCGAGTTCACCAGCGGCTGTACCTTCGTTCCTGCTACCATTGAGGGCGGCGACGACACCACCGGCGACGACACCACTGGCGACGACACCACCGACGACAACACCAATCAGCCTCCCCAGACTTCCGATATGACCATGATCGCTGTCATGATCGTGGCTATCCTGAGCGCTACCTCCGTGGCTGTTCTGGTTATCGGCAAGAAGAAGCTGTTCTAATTTCCCTAATAAAAAATAGCAGCGGTTCGCCGCTGCTATTTTTTATGGAATTGCAATGCTAAATATTTACCACAGTAAATAATAAGGGCACGGCTTACGCCGTGCCCTTGACTTTATCAAATTTCCTGACCGGCAATGAACACACGCTTATTGGCGTAGTTTGCATCGCAAATCACGAAGTCAGCCTGCTTGCCGGTGGCGATGGAGCCAACCACCTTGTCTGCGCCAATAGCGCAGGCGGGGTTGTAGGAGGAAGCACGGATAGCATCCTCTTCCTTCACACCGAAGGACATGGCCTTGACCATACAGCCCCACAGATTGGTAGCAGAGCAAGCGATGGTGCCATCAGCCAGCTTAGCAACGCCACCGCGCAGCCATGCGTCCTGACCGCCCAGCTCGAACTTGCTGCCCTCTTCCAGACCTTCGCAACGACCGGAGTCGGAAACCAGAACCATCCGGTCGCCGCCGAACATGGAGAATGCCAAGCGGACAGCGGCGGGGTGGATGTGGTAGCCGTCGGAGATGATCTCAGCACGGACGCCAGGGGTCTCCACAGCAGCAGGAATCACGCCGGGATTCCGGTGATTGATACCGGGCATGGCGTTGTACAGGTGGGTTAGGTGGGTAGCACCGGCATCGAAAGCGGCACGGGCGTTATCATAATCGGAATCGGTGTGGGCGATGGAAACGGTGCACAGCTTGCTGGCCTGAGCCACAAACTCAGCTGCGCCGGGCAGCTCGGGAGCGATGTCAACGATGCGCACCAGGCCGCCGCAGTCCTCAAACAGCTTCTTGAAGCCCTCGAAGTCAGGTTCCTTCAGGTAGTCGGCATTCTGGGCGCCACGCTTCTTATAGGAGAAGTAGGGACCTTCCATCTGGATACCACGCAGGGTGCTGCAACCGGCAGGCGCCTCCTCCACCAACTGCTTAGCGGTAGCAAAAGCCTTGGCCAGCACGTCGTAGGGCAGGGTCATGGAAGCGGGAGCGAAGGAAGTGATGCCCTCCTCGGCATAGTGGCGAGCCATGCGCTTCAGGCCTTCGTAATCGCCATCAGAGAAGTCCGCGCCGGAGTTACCGTGGCTGTGTACGTCGATCAGACCGGGGATGACAGTAGCACCGTTCAGGTCGATAGCATCAGCAGGGACATTCTCAGGCAGAATCTCGCCGAAAACGCCGTCCTTTACCTCAAAAGCACCATTATGGAACTGGAAATCAGAACCGAAGATTCTCGCATTTTTATAGAACATAGTAATTCTCCTTTTTAATGAAGGGGCAGCGCCCTTGGGTGCTGCCCCTGTGTTTATTAACCGATGTCGGGCAGGCTGGCAGCGGCGACGGACTGACCCACACGGCGGGTCTTCTCGTCGGGCAGCATAACCTGAACCTTCTCATACAGAGCGGGGAACTCGTCCTTCAGCACCATCTGGCAGTTGGCCAAAATGGTCTCACCGCCCTTGCCGGACATAACACGGCCCAGCACCATCAGGTGATGAATGTCGTAGAACTTGGAATACAGTACCACGGTGTAGGCCAGGTAGATGCCGATGGTCTCGAACACGGCCTGAGCACGGGGGTCGTCCTGCTCCATCAGTTCCTGAACAGCCTTCAGCTTCTCAGCGGGAGTCAGGTCGGGATCCAGCTCAATGCCGGCCTTGGGAGCCAGCTTGATAACAGCGTCCTGAGAGAAATACTTGCAGCCAACACCGATGTCGGTGGACCACTCGTCAGCCATAGCCTCCTCGCTCAGGTCAACGGGAGCGAAGGCCAGCTCGCTGATCCAGCCCAGAACGTTCTTGTCCTTGTCAACGTAGCCAACAGCCTCGGAGGTGCCCATGGCGATGCCCATGATGGAGCCGCAGCCCATACCCATAGCACCGGCCAGAGCGGTCACGTCGCCATCGTTGGCAACCACCACGGGAACGTTGCCGATCTCAGCGCCGGCACGGTCGTAGATGGTCTTAACCTCGTCCCAACGGGAACGGGGAACCTTGATGAACAGGCTGGAGATCATGGGAGCATTGCCGATGAACACGCCGGCAGAGGAGATGCCGATGCCGTCAACACGGGGCATCTTGGAAGCGGCGGTACGGAAGGAATCCAGAATGCCTTCGTACTGATACTGAGGATCAGCCTGGGTCTTGGGATGCCAGACGACCTCCTCGGAGTAGACGCACTCGCCGTCGATCACAGCGGAAACTTTACGGCCGGACCCGCCGGCATCGAAGCCGATACGGCAGCCGTCCATGTGGCCGCCAATGGGACGGGGGGACTCGTTAGCCTCGGGGCAGGCATTCAGAGGCAGATCCAGAATCTCCAGCTCACGCTCGTAGAGCTTCTGGAAGAAATCGTAATCGAAGAACCGGACACCCTCAGCGGTGTAGGCCTGCTGAATCTGCTTGGCAATGTCGCTGCAGCCGCAGATGCTGACCTTGAAGCCGCCGATAGACCACAGCAGGAACTTCACATACCGCTCAACATAACGGTAGTCAGCCTCAGCCATGTCGGGGGTGCCGTGAATATAGGTATGACGGACGGAAACGTGGCCCTTGTCGCGCTCCACCGCGATGGCGATGGGCTGCTTGGCACCCTTCAGGTAAGCGTCGGTCCAAACACCAAAGGGAATGAACTCAGGATCCAGGGCAGGAACGTGCTTCAGGTTGTAGTTTACGCCTAAATACTGCATATATGCTTCTCCTTGAAATTATTTGCGCACCTGAGCGGAAACCTCCGCCACGATGCGGTTCATGTCGTCGAACTTGGCCTGCATATCGGCGGCCAGCTTCATCTGTGCCCGGGCACGCACCAGGTTGTGCTCAGGGTAGGCAGTCTTGAAGTACTTGTCGCCATCCAGGTAATCCTTCATGAAGCGGGTAGCCAACTCCAGAGTGATGACAAAAGCACCCATGGGCAGCATATCCACTTCCTTGTCAGTCAGGGAGGTGGCAGCCTCCAGGAAGCCCTTGGTGTACACCTCGAACAGGTGCAGGTCCATGGACATCTTGGAAAGATCCTGCTCGTCCTCGGCGGCGGTAGCGGCACCGAAACGGATGGAGTCACCGAAGTCGTACAGACTCAGACCGGGCATAACGGTGTCCAGGTCCAGCACGCACAGAGAAGTGCGGGTCTTCTTGTCCAGCAGAACGTTATTCAGCTTGGTATCGTTGTGGGTAACACGCAGGGGCAACTCGCCGCTCTCACGCATTCTCTGCAGAGTGCAGCCCAGCTCCTCACGCTCCATCAGGAAGTCAACATCCTCCTTCACCCCAGCCAGACGGCCACAGGCATCAGCAGCGATGGATTCCTTCAGCTGGCGGTAGCGGTCGATGGTGTTGTGGTATTCGGGAATGGTCTCAAACAGAGTATGTGCGGGGAACTCAGACAGCATGTGCTGGAAACGACCGAAGGCCAGAGCACTCTGGTAGAAGTCCTCCTCGCTCTCGGGAGCACCCAGGCAGAAACCGCCGATGAAGTCGTACATACGCCAGTACTCTTCCTCGTCGTCCAGGAAATAGAAGGGGCCATCGTTGGTGGCGATGAAATGCAGAGCCATCCGGGTATCTTCCACACGCTCACGGAGGAAGTCGGTAACGGCGCTGGCGTTGATCATCAGCCGCACGGGATCTTTAAAAACATACTTATTGATCCGCTGCAGAACATATTCACAGCCGGTATCAGTGAGCACCTTGAAAGTGCTGTTAATATGACCGCTGCCGAATTCGGTACAGCTGACAGGACGGCCATCGATTTTAAAAGAATTGGCGATTGCTTCAATTTGCACAGTTCTTCACCTCAAAGTTTTTTTCCACGCCAGCAATGCAGGCGTGATAGGCATAGAGCCTCATTTATGTTATCATACTATGACAAAAAAAGCAAATATTTTTTACTTTTCTCCCGGACTTTTTTATCAAAAACCGGTCTTTTTCCAATTGCAGGAATGAAACAGCCGCACCGGCAAAAGCGATACGGCTGTTGAAATCAAAGGGCTATGACACAAGGTTCTCCAGCGGTGTAGAGGAGTCCGCCAGACACGGAAATTCCCGTTTCAAAGATCAAATTTCGGTACTGTCCGTCAGGAATCTTCACCTGCACCGATTGGCTATCTCCCGCAAAGAAAATACCCATCAGGCGCTTACCGTCCTTTTCATAGGTTGCCATAAGCACATCCCCAGGCAGAGCTTCCACATGATAGGTACTGTCGGTCATCAGCGGATGGTGCTTGATCTGTGCAAGGGTTTTCAGCAATTGGGTCAAATCCTCCCCTGCCTGCCAATTTACACTATCCTTGCCAAACAGATCCGGGCGGTGGGGTTCGCTGACCTCCTGACCGCCAAACAGCAGGGGCATTCCTTTCTGGAAGTACATAAATGCCGTCCAATTCCGCAGGGCACGGTCATCGGGAATAATGTCCGCCGCCCGGTCTTGATCGTGATTTTCCAAATACCGGAGCTTCACATAGTTATCCGGGTACAGCGCCTCCTGCCCGTTCACCGCATCGGCATAGGCACTCAGGGGAACCTCTCCACGCAAATATGCCCGAAAAATGCCGAAAATGTCATAATCGTAAGCCAAATCAAAGGCTTCAAAAATCTCACTGTCTGTATGAGCAACCAATCCCTGCCCCCGAAGATAGGTGATGAATCCCGGCTCAATGGACTCGCTGAGCCAGAAGCAACCGGGGCGCACCTGCTCCACCTCTGCCCTTGCCTGCTTCCAAAATTCAATGGGAATCATAGGTGCCACGTCGCAACGGAATCCATCCACGATCTTCGCCCACATTTTCAGGGTTTCGATCTGATAATCCCACAAGTCCCGCTGATTATAGTCCAAATCCACAATATCCGACCAGTCGCCCACATGGTTACCAAAACTACCGTCGGGTTTGTGATAGAACCACTCCGGGTGATTCGCCACCAGCCAGGAATCCGGAGAGGTGTGATTGTACACCACGTCAATGATGCACTTCATGCCCAAAGCATGAATATCCTCCACCAGCGCCACAAAGTCTTCCATGGTGCCGTACTCTGGGTTCACCGCCCGGTAGTCGGAAATGGCATAGGGACTGCCCAAAGTACCCTTCCGGGCCTTGGTGCCGATGGGGTGAATGGGCATCAGCCAGATAATATCCACGCCCAAGTCACGAATCCGCTTCAAATCCCCTCTCAGCGCCTGAAACGTACCCTCAGTGGTGTGATTGCGGACGTACACGCTGTACATGACCTGATTGCGATAATTTTTCGGTGTATTGACAGCCATTTTTGCGCCTCCCATTTTTTCTTTATTGTAGCACAGATTTTCTCCGGGCACAATAAATAATCTTGCGAAGCCGCTTGCTTTTAGGCGGAAAATGGGGTATACTAAAAGTGATTTTTTTCAAGCGAGGCACATACCATGGCTAACATTGCATTTGACAACGAACAATATCTGTGCAGCCAGTCCGAGCGGATTCGGGAACGGATCGCCCAGTTTGGCGGAAAGCTGTATCTGGAATTCGGCGGCAAGCTGTACGACGATTACCATGCCTCCCGGGTGCTTCCCGGCTTCCAGCCGGACAGCAAACTGCGGATGCTCCTGCAAATGAAGGAGCAGGTGGAAATGGTCATCGCCATCAACGCCGCAGATATTGAGAAAAATAAGGTTCGTGGCGATCTTGGCATCACCTACGACCGGGATGTTCTGCGGCTGATTGACATTTTCCGCAGCCTGGGTCTGTATGTGAGCAGCGTTGTGCTGACCCGCTACAATGATCAGGCCGCCGCCAAGGCATTCCAGCTTCGTCTGGAAGGCATCGGCATTAAGGTCTACCACCACTACGCCATCGCCGGCTACCCCTCCGACACCGCACACATCGTCAGCGATGCCGGTTTCGGTGCCAATGAGTACATTGAAACCAGCCGTGAGCTGGTGGTGGTCACCGCACCGGGGCCCGGCAGCGGCAAGCTGGCCACCTGCCTGAGCCAGCTGTACCATGAGCATAAGCGGGGTGTGCAGGCTGGCTACGCCAAGTTTGAAACCTTCCCCATCTGGAACCTGACCCTGAATCACCCGGTGAATCTGGCCTACGAGGCCGCCACCGCTGATCTCAACGATGTGAATATGATCGACCCCTTCCATCTGGAAACCTACGGCGTGACCACCGTCAACTATAACCGTGACGTGGAAGCCTTCCCGGTTCTGGTGGCGATTTTCGAGAAGATTTTGGGCGAGTGCCCCTACAAATCCCCCACGGACATGGGTGTCAACATGGTTGGCAACTGCATTATTGATGATGATGCCGCCCGTGCCGCCTCTTGTCAGGAGATCGTGCGCCGTTACTATGACGGTCTGTGCGACGTAAAGCGTGGCAAGGCCAGCGATGAAGTGATTCGCAAGCTGGAACTGCTGATGAAGAAGGCCAGCATCGACCCCGCACAGCGGACGGTGGTGTCCGTGGCCCTGAGCAAAGCGGAGGAAACTGGTCTGCCTGCGGCGGCTATGGAACTGCCCGATGGCACCATCGTCACCGGCCGTACCTCCAACCTGCTGGGCGCTTCCGCTTCCCTGCTGCTCAACGCCCTGAAGGCGCTGGGCGGTATTCAGGACGAGCTGCACCTGATCTCTCCGGTGGTCATCGATCCCATTCAGCACCTAAAGGTGGATCATCTGGGCAACCGGAATCCCCGTCTGCACACCGATGAAGTCCTGATTGCGCTGTCCATCAGCGCCGCCACCAACCCCACGGCGGAGCACGCCATGGAGCAGCTGAGCAAGCTCCGGGGCTGTGAGGTTCACTCCTCGGTGATTCTCTCGGCAGTGGACGAAAAGACCTTTAAACGTCTGGGTGTAAATCTCACTTGTGAACCCCGTTTCCGGGGATAAATAGCAAAAAGCTGGCTGTTGCATCGCAACAGCCAGTTTTTATTAGCGAATAATAACGGTGCCGTCCTCTTTGACCTCGATCGTATCGCCGGTCTTGACGGTGTTCAAAAATTCATCGCCCAGGCAGTCCACAACGGGCATCTGCACACCCTCCAGCCAAACGGAAGCAAGAATGGAACCGGCTGCCGCCAGAGAATCGATGGGTTTACTAAACAGCATGCACGCCGGCTGACGCTCCATAGCGCAGGCGCAGTACAGCACCAAGCCGCCGGTGGTAGAGCCGATGGTCTGGGGCAGGCACAGAGCCTTGCCCAGCATCTGCTGGCCGTACAGATCCGGGTTGTTCTGGTCACCGCAGGTGGCCTTCTTGTCGCCAAACTGCAGAGCCTTCTGGAAAGATGCCAGAGTATTCAGTCCACCGTGGGACACCAGAGCCGGTGCGGTGACCGCACCGGGGGCAACGACACGACCCTTAAATTCCTTCATATCAATTGCCTCCCTTCGTGATCTTGGCGAGGATCTCGTCCTCGGTGTAGAACCGGGCGCTGGTATACGTGCGCAGCTTATTGGAGCAGGTGATCACAGGCATCTTGCCAGCCAGAGGATTGTTCATATACATCAGCGGGCAGATGTAGCTGAGGATCACACCGGTGGCCTTCAGACGCTCAGCATACTCGGTCTTTTCAAACTCCTTCTTTACGGCAGGAGCGGTGGTGAACACCGTGGGAATCAGCACCTTTTGGTTGCCGGAGGCCTTCAGACCCTCCTCCACACGGATAGTCCAGTCCTTCAGCTGCTGCAGGCTCATGTGGGGGCATCCCACGAAGCACAGCTTGGGCTTTGCATCGGGATTCTTCCAAATCACCGGGTAGTTGTCCTGGACTCGCTGCAGCTCCGCATCGTCAATCACATAAACCTGAGCATTTTCCTTCACCAGCGCAGTTCCCTGCTCCTTGGCTTCGGGGGTCAGGTTCTCGATGTGGTACAGACCCACTGCGCCGTTGGATGCGGTGGCAGCACCGAAATCCTTCAGGTAGGCGCAATTTTCGTCATTCAGTTCGGTGCCCAGCCACTTTTCCATGCCGGTGACGAAGGGAACGTCCTCCATGACCTTCATGCCGATGGCGGAGCCCAGGAGCTGTGCCTCGGGCTTCTTTTTGCAGTCCACCTTGATGATCCAGCTTGCCTTGCGTCCCTCGTCAGTCAGCAGACCGAAATGAGGCACAAAGCCGGCTATGGAGCCCATGATGTCCATGATGCCGGAATTCCGGTTGCACCGGGCACCCAGCACGGAGTTGGCGTACACAACAGCGGAGGATTCCGCCCAGCTCAGGACTTCGCCCTTCCTGGGGGTGTTGCCCACCTGGTCCAGATAGCAGGCGCAGGTGAAGGCATCTTCGTTCATGAGACCAAGCGCATCCAGCTGCTTTTCATAACTGTCCTGCT
>JAZONA010000014.1:0-5542 GCA_045654265.1 Faecousia sp. | reverse complement strand
GGCTCGATCATCCAGAACTCAGCGGCATGGCGGGTGGTGTTGGAGTTTTCCGCGCGGAAAGTGGGGCCGAAGGTATAGATGTTGCGGAAAGCCATGGCGAAGGTTTCGCCGTTGAGCTGACCGGAAACAGTCAGATTGGTGCGCTTGCCGTAGATGTCCTGAGAGAAATCCACCTTGCCATCCTCGGTCTTGGGGATGTTGTTCAGATCCAAAGTGGTGACCTGGGACATTTCGCCGGCGCCCTCACAGTCAGAACCGGTGATCAAGGGAGTGTGGACGTACACAAAGTCCCGATCCTGGAAAAACTGGTGGATAGCCATAGCCGCCAGACTACGAACACGGAACACAGCCTGGAAGGTGTTGGTCCGGGGACGCAGATGGGTAATGGAGCGCAGGAACTCCATGGAGTGGCGCTTGGGCTGCAGGGGGAAGTCGCCAGTGGAGGCACCCTCCACGGTAACGCTCTGCGCCTGGATCTCGAAGGGCTGCTTGGAATCGGGAGTCAGCACCAGGGTGCCCTTGACGATCAGGGCAGCACCAATGTTGATCTTGCTGATCTCCTGGAAATTCTCAATGGTATCGTTATAGACCACCTGAACGGGGGTAAAATAAGTGCCGTCGTTGAGCACGATGAAGCCAAACTGCTTGCTGGGACGGCGATTACGCACCCAGCCGCCAACCTCGATCTGCTGACCGGCATACTTGTCGGTGTTCTTAAAAAGTTCGCGAACAGAAATCAGTTCCATGGGAAAAACCTCTCTTGCTAAGAAATATAAATTGGATTATACGTCAATTCAGCGGATTTTACAAGTAGAAAGTGAAATTTTTGTGGAAAATATCCCTCAGGCGGGTTTATTTTCCATAAACCAGGCAAAATCTGCCTTGGCCTGCTCCTCGCTGGAGGCGCAAACGACCATCACATCGTCCTCAAATTCGGAATTCATGACCTCCACGGCCACGAAATCTCCCTTCTCGGAGTAGAAATAATAGGTGTAATAGTACTCGCACTGATGAGAATAGGCACTGATCTTATTCTCCAAATCCGCATCGTGGTAGCAGTCCTCGAAGTAGTGAATCAGATAGAAGCCGGTATCGGTAGGTTCCGTAACTGTGGTCGCCTGCACTTGACCGTCCTTCACATTCTGGTAGCCCAGTACGATCATTTCACCGTTAAACTTCTTTTCCTTCTTATCGGAATTGCCGTTAATAGTCACCGGGGTCTGACCGACGATCTCGCCGGTTTCCGGGTCAAAGGCGTAACCAGTCCAATTGCCTTCCACATGGATGTAGTCCCCATCCACATGGACGCCCTCAGAATGGAACTTATCGTACTTGACAATAATGATCACCGCAGTGACGATCAGCGCCAAAAGCAGCGCCGCTGCGATGCCAAGAATCAGTTTCTTTTTCATTTTGCGCACCTGCCTTATGTATAATGGTACAGTATAACACAACTTTCTTCAAAAGGGAATAAAAAAATCACTTTTTCCCGTCAAAGATGAAAAAGCTTTCCTTATTTTCATTTTATTGGCGTTTTGCCGAATCCAGGCGGTTTTTCCCGGAGATTTTCGGCGGTATTTTGCGTATATTGCTATTGAAATTATTCCCTGTTCGATGCTATAATATGGTTACAATGGCCTGAAGCTGCATGCCGAGGGCGCAAATAGATTAAAGCGAGGTACTTTACATGATCGCATACGGTGAAAATATCAAGATCTTCTGCGGTAGCTCCAACCCCGAGTTCGCCCAGACCATCTGTGAGCAGCTGGGTCTGCCCATGGGCAAGGGTGTTGTCCGCAAGTTCGCTGACGGCGAGGCTTCCGTCACTCTGGAGGAAACCGTCCGTGGTGCTGACGTCTTCCTGATCCAGTCCACCTGCAAGCCCGTCAACGACAGCCTCATGGAGCTGCTGGTCATGATCGACGCATGCCGCCGTGCTTCCGCCGGCCGTATCACTGCTGTCATCCCCTATTTCGGCTACGCCCGTCAGGATCGCAAGGCCAAGAGCCGTGACCCCATCTCCGCCAAGCTGGTGGCCAACATGATCACCGTGGCCGGTGCTGACCGTGTGCTGACCATGGACCTGCACGCTGCTCAGATCCAGGGCTTCTTCGACATTCCTCTGGATCACCTGCTGGGCGCTCCCTCCTTCGTGGAGTACTACCTGAACAAGTTCCCCGAGGAAACCTGCAACCACGATGATTTCGTTGTCGTTTCCCCCGACGTTGGCTCCGTTGCCCGTGCCCGTAACTTCGCTCAGAAGGTGCACATGGGTCTGGCCATCGTGGACAAGCGCCGTCAGAAGGCCAACGAGTGCGAAGTCATGAACGTCATCGGCGATGTGAAGGGCAAGACCTGCATTCTGTATGATGACATGGTGGATACCGCCGGTTCTCTGTGCAACGCCGCCAACGCTCTGGTTGAGTTCGGCGCTAAGGAAGTTTACGCCTGCGCTACCCACGGCGTTCTGTCCGGCCCCGCTTACGACCGTCTGGAGGCCAGCGTGATCAAGGAAATGCTGTTCCTGAACACCATTCCCCAGTCCGGCAACACCCCCAGCGGCAAGGTCAAGTTCCTGGACGTGGCTCCCGTGTTTGCCCGTGCCATCGAGCACATCCACGGCGGCACCTCCATTGCTGACCTGTTCTAATGTTTGGTAAGAACGAAAGTTGGTTGATCGTCGGTCTGGGCAATCCGGGCCGGGAATACGAGCGCACCCGTCACAATGCCGGCTTCCGGGCCGTGGATCTGCTGGCGGAGAAGCTGGGTTGTAAGATCGACCGGCTGAAATATCAGGGTCTTTACTGCCAGACCACTTACGGCGGCAGAAAGCTCTTTTTGCTGAAGCCCCAGACCTATATGAACCTCTCCGGTCGGTCTGTGCTGCAGCTTTCGGCATACTTTAATATACCGCCCCAACGGATCATCGTTCTGTTCGATGATATTTCCCTGCCTCCCGGACGCCTGCGCATCCGTGGGGATGGCTCCGCCGGAGGGCACAACGGTATTAAGTCCATCATTTCCGAGGTAGGCAGTCAGGACTTCCCCAGAGTCAAAATCGGCGTGGGCGGCAAAGCGCACCCGGATCAGGATCTGGCGGATCATGTTCTGTCCGGCTTCTCTGCCAAGGAGGAGAAGGATTTGCAGTCTGCTCTGGAGCGGGCTGTGGATGCGGCTCTGATGATTATGGATAAGGGCGTAGCAGAATCGGCCAACCGATATAATGGCAGTACGCCGTGAATATTGTCACTTAACCACGGAAAGGGGGTCTATTGCCCCCTTTCCGCGTTGTTGCGTGGAGCAAAAACGTATTTTGAGGTAACCTTATGGAACAACTTCTTTCCATCCTAAATACCATACCGGAGTATGCGGCACTGGTCAAAGGAGTCACTGCAGGGCAGTCTGCCGCCGTTACCGGCATTGGCCAGATCAACCGCAGTCACATTCTCGCAGGTCTAATCCGGCACACCCAACGCCCCATGGTGATCCTCTGTCAGGATGACATGGCCGCCCGACGGCTTCAGGAGGAGCTGAAGGGCTTCCTTGGGGAAACTGCGCCCATCCTGCCCAGCCGGGAACTGACGCTGTACGACACCGCCGTGGTATCCCGGGCATGGGAGCAGAAGCGTCTGCGTCAGCTGTTCGACCTGAGCCGCGGGGCTACTCCCATCCAGATCTTCACCTGGGATTCCCTGAGCCAGCGCACTATGCCCAAAGACACCTTGATTTCCGCTGCATTTTCTCTGGAAGTGGGCAAGGAGTATGTTCTGGATGACCTGCTGGGCAAGCTCACCGCCGCCGGTTACAGCCGTTGCGGCATGGTGGAAGGCCCCGGTCAGTTTGCTCTCCGGGGCGGCATCATTGACATCTTCTCACCTGCCGCCGACCGTCCCATTCGTGCGGAATTTTTCGGCGACGAGCTGGACACCATGGGCTTCTTTGACCCGGACACCCAACGGCGCACGGAGAATGTGGACAGTGCTGTGATTCTGCCCATCGGCGAAACCCAGCCCCGACTCCATGCCGGTGGCACCGAGGGTCTGTGCAAGGACATTGCTACCCTGATCCAGCGGCAAAAGCGTCGGAAAAATCCCAACGAGGAACTGATCCGCACGCTGGAAAAAGACTTAGAAAAATATCAAAATAATATTCAAAATCCCGCATCCGACCGGTATATGGCGCTGGTTTATCCGGGTTTTTCAACCGCCATGGATTACATCCCCAGGGATGCCATTCTTGCGGTTTGCGATCAAGGCAATCTGCACCGCAGAGCCCGTACCCGTACCGAGGAGATGGGTCTGCAGCTGGACAGTCTGCTGCAAGGCGGCATCGTAGCCGGTGAACTGTGCGACTATGTGTGCCAGTGGGAGGACTTCTGCGAGAAACTCACCGGTCAAACGGTGGTGTATCTGGATGCCTTTGGCGGTAGCTCCTACCCGGAAGAAAACCGCCCGAAGCATCTGCTTCCCATGGTGGCCAAGCAGCTTCCCGGCTACGCCGGCAGTATGGAAACCGCCGCCAGCGATTTGGCACATTACCAAAAGCAGGACTTTTCCTGCCTTGTGCTTTGCGGCACACGCCGCCGTGCGGAATTGCTTCAGGAGATGCTCAGAGAGAAGAATCTCTCGTCCTTTTTGTGCATTCCCCTGACCGCCATGCCCAAGCCCGGTCAGATTTTGCTGACGGAAGGCACCCTGCCCTACGGCATGGAATACCCCAACTCCAAGCTGGCGGTGCTGACAGAAGGTCAGCTCATCGCCCGCACCGAGCCTAAGAAAAAGGCCAAAAAATCGGCCACCAATCGGCAAAAACTCAATTCTTTTACCGATCTTTCCCCCGGTGATCTGGTGGTTCACGAAAATTACGGCATCGGTCGATTCCTTGCCATGGAACGGATCCGGGTGGACGGTGCCATCAAAGACTATATCAAAATCGCCTATCAGGGCAGCGACACCCTCTTCGTGCCGGCTACCCAGTTGGATATGGTGAGCAAATATATCGGCGGCGGTGGCGAAGATGCCAACGTGCGGCTGAACAAAATCGGCTCCGACGCATGGCAAAAGACCAAGGCTAAGGCTCGCAAAGCCGCCAAGGACATGGCCGGAGAGCTCATTAAGCTTTACGCCGCAAGACGGCGGCAGGAGGGCTTCGCCTTTGCGGCGGATTCCCCTTGGCAAAAGGAATTCGAGGACAACTTCCCCTACCCGGAAACCGACGATCAGCTTCGCTGTATCGCCGAGATCAAGGGCGATATGGAGTCCCCCACCCCCATGGATCGCCTCCTCTGCGGCGACGTAGGCTTCGGCAAGACGGAGGTTGCCCTCCGAGCGGTGATGAAGGCGGTGATGGACGGCAAGCAGGTGGCCATTCTGGTGCCCACCACCGTCCTTGCCCAGCAGCATTATCAGACCGCGATGTCCCGTTTCCGGGGCTTCCCGGTGAACATCGACGTACTGAGCCGCTTCCGATCCGCCAAGGAGCAACAGCGTACTGTACAAAATCTCCGCTCCGGCTCTGTGGATCTGGTCATCGGCACTCATAA
>JAZONA010000013.1:0-3941 GCA_045654265.1 Faecousia sp. | reverse complement strand
CATGGTCGGGGGAGTCGTTGACACCGTCGATCATGGCATATTCAAAGTGGATGCGCCGGCCAGTCGCGTCAAAATAGCGGCGGCAGGCATCCAAAAGTTCCTCAATGGGGTATGCCTTATTCACCGGCATGACCTTGCTTCGAAGCTCATTGTTTGGACCGTGGTGGGGAATTGCCAGAGAAATCTGCAATTTCTTCTTTGCCAGTTCATCGATCTTCGGTACCAGACCGCAGGTGGACAGGCTGATGTGCCGCATGGAAATATTCATACCCTCTTCACTGTTAACCAGCTCCAGAAAGCGCAGCACATTATCAAAATTATCCAGCGGTTCACCGATTCCCATCAGCACGATGCGGGAAATGGGAAGGCCTGAATCGTGCTGGGTGAAGAGGACTTCATCGAGCATTTCATAAGGTTCCAACCGCCGCAAAAGTTCCTTGGCCGCCGCCTCGGAATCGTTCATCCCATCGATCATGTCATACTCAAAATGAATCCGCCGGGAGGTGGCCTCGTAATACCGGCGGTAGGCCGCCAACAAAACATCAATGGGATATGCCTTGTTCACAGGCATGATTTGGTTGCGCACCTCGTCATTGGGGCCGTGCAGAGAAATGGCCAAAGAAATTTGTAGCTTTTTCGCCGCCAATTCGTCAATTTTCGGCACCAAGCCGCAGGTGCTCAAACTAATGTGCCGCATGGAAATATTCATGCCCTCGGGGCTGTTCACCAGCTCCAGAAAACGCAGAACATTTTGGAAATTATCCAGCGGTTCGCCAATGCCCATCAGCACGATGTGGGACACCGGCAGCCCGGAATCCACTTGGGTAAACAGCACCTGATCCAGCATTTCGTGGGGTTCCAGCTTTCGCACCAGTCCACCCAATGTGGAAGCGCAGAAAGCACAGCCCATGGCACAGCCCACTTCCGTGGAAATGCACACGGTGTTGCCGTAGTGATAGCGCATCAGCACCGTTTCCACGCAGTTGCCATCCGCCAGCCGCCACAAATATTTGATGGTGCCATCCCGTTGGGATTCCTGCTTGCGCACCACCTCCGGCGGACAGATGGGATACTTCTCTCCCAGCTCCTGCCGCAGGCTCTGGGGCAGATTGGTCATTTCATCGTAAGTACGAACGCCCTTGTGAAGCCAGCTATACACTTGCTTTGCCCGAAATGCCGGCTGTCCCATTTCTTTCAGGAGCGCCCCTATTTCCGGCAAGGTCATGGATTTGATATTCATGCTTTCCTCCGCATTCTTGCGATGAAGAAACCGTCGGTATCGTATTCACCGGGCACCAGACGAATCATGCCGGAAGTGTTTTTCGGGAACACATCCGGAAGATCCAGCGGCTCCAGTTCAAATTCCGGACGGTGGCGCAGGAACGCCTCCACCACGCCTTCATTTTCCCGGCGCACCAAGGTGCAAGTGGAATACATCAGCACACCGCCGGGCTTGACATACTCGGCCTGCTCGTCAAGAATTTTGATCTGCAGTTCCGGCAGACGAGCCATTTCGGAAGGATCCTTGTAACGGATGTCCGGCTTTTTGCGGATGATGCCGTAGCCGGAGCAGGGCACGTCAGCGATGACCACATCCATTTTATGATACCAAGTGCGGTGATTATCCGTAGCATCCTGCTCACGAACCAGCACATTGTGCAGTCCCAGCCGGTCTGCGCCGTGCTGAATGAGGGTGGTTTTGTGCCGATGGATGTCGGCAGAGCGGATCTTGCCCACGCCGCCCATGGAAATCGCCGCAGCAAAGGTCTTGCCACCGGGAGCGGCACAGCAGTCCAGCACCCGGACATCCTCTCCCTGAGGGATCTTGGCGCACATCACCGCCAAACGGGATGCCGCATCCTGCACATAGAAATAGCCTTTTTTGAAAGCCTCCAGCCGCTCCAGATTGCCGGTGTTGGACAAAACCAGACAATCCGGCATCCAAGCATGGGGCACTGCCTGCACATCTTCGGCATTCAGCGCCGTGACCAGCTCGTCGGTGGTGATCCGCAGGGTGTTCACCTGCACCACGGTCTGGGGAGTGTCGTTGTTGGCGGCCAGCATGGGCTCCAGCTTATCTTCGCCCACATAGCCCTTCAGCAGATCGATGAGCTTCTGAGGATGGCTGTACCGATCCTCCAGCTTGGTGGGCATCTTCAGGGTGCCCTTGGTGCGCACAGCATTGCGCAGCACCGCATTCACCAGACCCGGAGCGGAGCGCTGCCAGCGGCAATATTTCTTCGCCAGCGCCACGGACTCATTCACCGCCGCATTGTCCGGCACCTTATCCAGCTCATAGATCTGGTACAGACCCATGTGCAGAATATCCCGCACCAGCGGGTGCAGATCCTTGATCTTGCCGGTAAGCAACTGGGCAAGGAAAAAGTCCAGCATACCCCGATGCTGCAGCACGCCGTAGCACAGCCGGGTAGCCAGTGCCGCATCCCGGCGATCCAGACGATCCCGGGCAATATAATCCTTCAAAACGCCGTTGGACCATGCCGCCCGCTTCCGGCAGGCGATCAACGCATCCAAGGCAGTCTGTCTTGCGTTCATAGTTATCCCTCCAAGGGGTGTCCTCTAAAGTAATCCGGTGCGGCCATGCGCTTGCCGCCTTCTGCCTGCAGGATACGAATTTCCACAGCACCCTCGCCGCAGGCGATCTTCAGTCCGGTCTTGGTCAAGCCCAGAATTTCGCCGGGCTCACCCTTGCCATCCACGATGGCGGTGGCGTAGATCTTAAACCGCTTGCCACCCAACTCCGTGGTGGCCACGGGCCAAGGATTCAGGCCACGCACATGGTCATGCACCTGCTGTGCGGTCTTGGTAAAGTCCATGGGACACATGGTTTTGTCCAGCATAGGAGCATAGGAAACCTGACTCTCGTCCTGAGGCGTTGCTTCCACCTTGCCATTTTCAAAACGGGTCAAAGTTCTGCTCATTAAATCAGCACTAAGCACCGCCAATCGATCCAGCAGTTCCCCGGCAGTTTCATCCGGGCCAATGGGAGTCTTAGCAATTTCAATAATGTCGCCGGCATCCATCTGCAAAGCCATATGCTGCGCCGTCACGCCGGTTTCCTTCAGGCCGTCCAGCACCGCCCACTGATAAGGTGCGCTGCCACGGTATTTCGGCAGGATGCTGGCGTGGATGTTGATGCAACCAAAGGTGGGCACATCTAGCACACTCTGAGGCAAAATGCGACCATAGGCCACAACGGCGCAAATATCCGGCTTCAAAGCCCGCAGTTCCTCCACAGCAGCCTCATCCTTGAAGGTTTCCGGCTGAAAAACAGGGATATTATTTTCCAGCGCCACTTCCTTTACCGGGCTTGCCGCCAGCTTATGACCCCGATTTTTCGGCCGATCCGGCTGGGTGTACACACCCACCACATCAAAGCCATCGGCGATGATTTTCTTAAGGCAGGTCGCCGCAATATCCGGCGTACCCATAAATACAACTCTCATGCATGCCTCCATTTTGTCATTCTGAGCGGAGCCGCTCTGCGGCGGAGCCGAAGAATCTTCGCACCAGGAACAAATAAAAGGGGTGGATCCTTCGACTCGCTACGCTCGCTCAGGATGACATTTTTACTCCATCTCTTCCAATTCTTCCTCGGTCAGGAGCCGTTCCATAACCTCAGTATATACAATTCCGTCCAGATGATCCAGCTCATGGCAGAAGCACCGGGCGATCAGTTCTTCACCTTCTGCCTCGTACCAGTTGCCGTCCCGGTCCTGGGCACGGACTTTTGCATAATAGGGGCGCTTTACCAGGCCGTACTTGCCGGGAACGCTGAGGCAACCCTCCGCGCCTTCCTGCTCGCCGTCGGTCTCCAGCAGTGTAGGATTGACCAGCTCCAGGATCCCTTCACCGGTATCGACGATCACCACACGGCGCAGAATGCCCACCTGAGGTGCAGCCAGACCAACACCGTTGGC
>JAZONA010000012.1:0-2242 GCA_045654265.1 Faecousia sp. | reverse complement strand
CTGGACAGAGATAAGGTCTGCACCTACTGCTGGTCTGGTAAAGAATAAGCTGTCACCCTGAGCGGAGCAAAGCGGAGTCGAAGGATCTTCGCAGTGATTTTCTGCATGACAGGACGTTAGTGCGAAGATTCTTCGACTCGCTAACGCTCGCTCAGAATGACAACTATTTTACTGCGTCATTAAATCTTACATATAAAAATCTCTTGCAAAGGAGCTTTAACATGGACCATAAAAATTCCCAATCTGCCAGCTACGCTGCCGCCGGTGTGGACATCACCGCCGGTTACCGTGCCGTGGAGCTGATGAAGAAGCATGTGGCCCGCACCAAGAACGAAGGCTGTCTGGACGACGTAGGCGGCTTCGGCGGTTGCTTCGGTCTGCCCATCGCCGGTATGGAAGAGCCCGTTCTGGTCTCCGGCACCGACGGCTGTGGCACCAAGGTCAAGCTGGCCATCCTCATGGACAAGCACGACACCATCGGCATCGACGCCGTTGCCATGTGTGTCAACGATATTATCTGCGTAGGCGCTAAGCCTCTGTTCTTCCTGGATTACATCGCCTGCGGCAAGAACATCCCCGAGAAGATCGCCACCATCGTGGGCGGCGTGGCTGAGGGCTGTGTCCAGTCCGGTGCCGCACTCATCGGCGGCGAAACCGCTGAGCATCCCGGTCTGATGCCCGTGGAGGACTACGATCTGGCCGGCTTCGCCGTGGGTATCGTGGACAAGAAGAAGATCATCGACAAGGAGCGGATGGCTGAAGGTGACGTGGTCATCGCACTGGCATCCACCGGCATCCATTCCAATGGCTTCAGCCTGTGCCGGAAGGCCTTCGACATCGACAACAACAACCCCGAGCTGTACATCCCCCGGGATGAGCTGGGCGGCAAGACCATCGCTGAGGCTCTGCTGGTTCCCACCCGGATCTATGTGAAGTCCGTGCTGGCTCTGCTGGAGAAGGTGGATGTGAAGGGTATTTCCCACATCACCGGCGGCGGCTTCTACGAGAACATTCCCCGTTCCATCCCCGACGGTCTGTGCGCCAAGATCGACAAGTCCGCCGTGAAGGTTCTGCCCATTTTCGACCTGATCGCAAAGTGGGGCAACGTGCCTGAGCGGGATATGTACAATACTTATAATATGGGCGTTGGCATGAGCGTGGTCGTCCCTGCCGATCAGGTGGACACCGCTTTGGAGATCCTCCGTGCCAACGGTGAAACCGCCTATGTGATGGGCACCATCATCAAGGGCGAGGAAAAGGTGATTCTGGAGTGAAAAAGATCGCTGTTTTCGTGTCCGGCGGCGGCACCAACCTGCAGGCGCTGATCGATGCCCAGGGCAGTGTGCTGAAAAGCGGCAAGATTGCGCTGGTGGTTGCCAACAACGCCGGCGCCTACGCCCTGGAGCGTGCCAAAAATGCCGGCATCGCCACCGCTGTGGTGCTGAAAAAGGAATGTGGCTCTCAGGTGGCTTTTGAAGAAAAGCTGAAAGAGGTGCTGACCGAGCATGGCATCGACATCATCGTGCTGGCCGGCTTCATGACCATCCTCACCGAGAATTTCACCGGCTGTTATCCCAACCGGATCCTGAACGTCCACCCCAGCCTGATCCCCAGCTTCTGCGGCGAGGGATTTTACGGACTGCGGGTTCATCAGGCGGCGCTGGATTATGGCGTAAAAGTCACCGGCGCAACGGTGCATTTCGTCAACGAAGTGTGCGACGGCGGCAAGATCATCGCCCAGAAGGCCGTGTACATTGAAGACGGCGACACCCCCGAAACCCTCCAGCGCCGGGTCATGGAGCAAGCCGAATGGGTCCTGCTCCCCCAAGCCGCTGAGAAGGTTTGCACTGAATTGTAAAAGTATTGTCATCCTGAGCGAGCGACAGCGAGTCGAAGGATCTTGGCACCAAATTGATTGCAAATGTAATCGAAATGCGTAGATTCTTCGACTTCGCTTCGCTACGCTCAGAATGACAGGACTTCACATTTGTGCGTAACAACGATAGTGAAAATTGGAGGTAACCAATATGAACGTCTACGAAATCAAGTCTATGGCCGAGCGTTTGGACGGCAACACCTATCCCGGCCGTGGCATCGTGCTGGGCGTCACCGCTGACGGCAAAACTGCCGTGGCCGCCTACTTCATCATGGGCCGCTCCGTCAACTCCCGGAACCGGGTGTTCATTCAGGAGCCCGACGGCATCCGCACCGAGGCTCACGATCCCGCTCTGATGAAGGATCC
>JAZONA010000011.1:0-38251 GCA_045654265.1 Faecousia sp. | reverse complement strand
AGCTGACGCCAGGATCCGAAGTGCAATCTCCGATATCTGCATCAGTATGAAGGCAGAGGATTACTTAGATCTTCCGGATTTCATCGAGGACGTGGTTCCGGTGGTGCTGGATGAGAAAGCCCGGAAGGCCTATAACAAATTGGAACGGGAAATGCTGCTTGAGGTCGATGAGCAGACAGTTACCGCCGGCAGTGCTGCAGTGCTGAATGGAAAACTGCTGCAGCTGTGCAGCGGCGCCGTTTACGACCTGTCCGGAGAAGCTGCGCAGATCCATGACTGCAAGGTGGAAGCCTTCCTGGAGGTGATCGAGCAGCTGCACGGTGAGCATGCTTTGGTGTTCTACTGGTTCCAGCACGAGCGTGATCGTCTCCTACAGGCCCTTCAGAAGACCGGCAAGCGTGTCCGGGTCTATCAGAGCCCGGACGATGAGACCGCTTGGAATGCCGGCGAGGTGGACGTGCTTCTGGCGCATCCTGCATCATGCGCCTACGGACTTAACCTGCAACAGGGCGGCCGGCACGAGATTTGGTTCGGGTATCCCAACTGGGCACTGGAACTGTACCAGCAGGCAAATGCCCGACTGTACCGACAAGGCCAGGAGCAGCCGGTGATTTGCCACCTTCTCGTCGTCCAGGACAGCATGGACGAGGATGTGGTGGCTGCACTGCACGATAAGGGGGATACCCAGGAGGCTCTCATGACGGCACTGAAAGCAAGAATTGAGAAGGCTCGAAAAGGTATGAAGTTTTAATAAATATGCTACTTCGCATACACGAGAAAGGACTAAAATCCATGGAACGAAAATGTAGAAAATGCCCCGCCTTCTTCGAGGTGCAGGAAGCCGGGCTTGTACCCACCGGCGGAGGCTGGAGCAACAAAACGATTGACGGCAAAGACGTGATCTGTTGCCGTCTGGGGAAGACAATCCAGAAGAAAAAGCCGATGGACCGGTTTTGCTATTACTGCTTGGCAACACCTAAGGCGAAGAAAATTGGCAGTAAGGCCAGTTGGACTGGGCGTACACCAATCTGGTGTCCGCTGGGACGGGAGGTACATAATGGTTAAGAAACGCAATCACCGCAAGGGTGGCATTATGGGATGCTCCGGCATCCCTTATGCGCAGCGCTTAAAGATGCAGCATCAGGCAGATATCATTGACTGCCGGGATCATGCTGCGCGGATCGCAATGTACTGTACCAGTATGGCACTGCATGACGTTGCCGGCATTGGCTATCAACGACTGGCACGCTTTGCAGTACATCACAAAGAACTGGTGGACGAGTTCTACCAGGATCAGGATGTGGGCATGGCGCACTGCGTCAAGAGAATGCAGGAGTTAGGAATGCCCATCGATGGTGAGTTCTACATACCGCCGGAGGATGGTGGCACCAAGCGCGAGATGGAGCTGCAGACCCATGCCTTGCAGGCAGTGCAGGTGGCTCTGATCCTGGGTGCAATCGCTGCCAATGACGTATTCGGTTTTGGTCCGGAGCGGCAGCGGAGACTGTGCGACAGGATCAATGAGATATCTACCAGGTACAAACACCAGGGCCAAGGTTTCCTTCTGGAGGAAATGGCGAAGCTCGGCTTTACGATCATCGATGGCAAGGCTATGGTATTCATGGACGAGGCCGGGAATGCGGTGAAGCCTAAGGCGGTGGAGGTGCGCCATGAATGACAAAAAGATTAAGGCTCTATCCGATATTCAGAGGGCTTTGGGCATAATCGACGGCGCCTCTTGCATCATTGAGAACGTATCTGCCGGCGACATGATCGGCAACGCAATCGAGATCATCGAGAGATCGGTGGAGGTGCTGACAGAATGATCGATATTGGAAAGATCTGCGCAGCCCTGACCCGGCACCGGTTCCGGAAGAAGCTGCCGTGCGTGGGAGCCAGGTACTCCGTGTGCCGGTGCTGTGGGAAGTTGATTAGGGAGGATTGTGATGGCAAATGAACAGCGGCTGATTGATGCCAATAAGCTGATGAAAGCAATCCGAACATTTAGATGGGTGTGCGTACCCAACACACTCCAGCTGATGTTTTCCTACTTGCGGTTGATCATCAGGGACCAACCAACTGTGGATGCCGTGGTATTGCCATGCAAGATCGGCGATGAGGTATGGGGCATCCGAAGGAGTAATAAGGGCGCTCTGGCTCCACACCGAGGGATTGTAAGCCACATGGTATTTTCCGAGGATATGAAGTTGTGCATCGTGGTTCAGCATATCTGCCGTGGAGAATGGGGAAAGAAAGTATTCGCAACCTATGAGGATGCGTGTGCTGCGATTAGAGAAAGGAGAACCGATGCCTAACACAAAAGAAAAGCTGATCGAGATTCTTGCTGGTTGCGACTGCAACGATGAATATTGCAAGGACTGCGAGTTTTGCGATGACCTTGACGGATGCGTTCGCAGACAAAAAGAAATAATTGCCGACCACCTGATCGCCAACGGCGTGACGGTGCAGGAGTGTGACGATAGGACAGTAATTCTCCCTAAACACGGTTACGTATTCAAAGCAACATTCTCCTCCGGTGATGTAATCGGTGACTTGCGAATTGGCGAAAAAACTTATCGGGTTTACCTGGGTGATATGGAAGCCCATCAACTTGGATGTGCAGTAGAAAGCTATGATGGAATACAACACATAACGCCGGGAATGATTAAGCGAAAATTTGTGCTAATTGAAGTGTAGAAATAAAAGCCGCCCTTCGTGGTGCGAACACGTTGGGCGGCAGCAGCGGATATGAACAAAATCATTATATACGCTGTGAGGAGGAATGTCAAATGAAATGGGCATCTGAGGCGATTGACAAACTGCGTCAGTATGAAGCCAAAAAGCAGGCGCTGCAGAGCATCCCGGACGAGATCAAGAGTCTTGAGGCTGCAGCATGTGGGATCCGCAGCGCTACATCTGACGGAACACCGGTGGCAGGCGGCGGATCCCGGCGAGAAGATATGCTGCTGAGCAATATCGTCCTTCGGGAAGAACTGAAGCTTGCCTTTGATCAGGCCGGCGATTGGGTGAAGCGAGTAGAGGACGGATTGGCGGTATTGACTTCTGAGGAGCGATTGGTGCTTGATCGCTTCTTTATTCATCCCGAAAAGAATGCTGCTGACCGATTGGCGGGAGATCTTCACCTTGATGTCAAAACGGTATACCGCAGAAAGGATGCGGCTGTTCGCAAATTCACGACGGCACTGTATGGCTGTTTGGAAAGCTAAACTTGCGAAAAAATTGGGTTGAAAATTCTGTTTGATGTGGTATGATGGATAAAATCATATCTGCAGACAAGAGCCTTGAGAGCAATCTCGGGGCTCTTTCTATTTGCATGGAACAGTAAGCATAACAGGTACTGCAGCTGATTGCTAATCAGTTCACGGATGGATTTCCGTGTGTAGGTTCGAGTCCTGCCTGTTCCGCCAACGAAAGCCCTTGCGTAGTAGGGACCTGAAAAAGCGGTCTCCGGCACCGCAAGCCGGGAACATTTATGAGAGAGGTGGTGTGAGTGGCAAATGAGCGGAACCTTATTCCGAACTCCGAACGAACTCCGGAAGAACGACATGAAATTGCTGTTGCCGGTGGTATTGCATCCGGTGCTGCTCGCCGTAGAAAGCGGGCACTGAAAGATGCAGCTGATCTGTTTCTGTCATTGCCGGTTTCGGATAAGCGCGTATGGAACAAGCTTGTACGAAAAGGCGTACCGCCGGAAGACATTGACAATCAAATGGCAATGATCTGCGGTCTGCACGCGCAGGCTTCACTGGGCGATGCCAGAGCCGCGAAGGTCATTGTTGATATTCTGGGCGAACAGAGCCGGGAGGATCCTATGGAAGATCAGATGCGGAAAGCAAGAGATCTCCTGGAGGGCATTGACAGTGTTATCGAATAAGCAAAAAGAATTCTTACGAAACTGCAATCACCGCTGGAATGTAAAAACCGGCGCAACCAGATCCGGCAAAACACATCTTGACTTATTTGCGGTAATACCGAAGCGCATAATGGCCTGCCGTGGGGAAGGTCTGATTGTGCTGCTGGGAAATACCAAGGGCACTCTGCAGCGAAACATTCTGGATCCTATGCGCGATATGTGGGGTCCAGTTTTAGTCGGCCATGTCCGCAGTGATAACACGATGCAGCTGTTCGGCAAGAAGGTTTATGTCCTCGGTGCCGACAACAAAAAGCATATCGCACGATTGCAGGGTGCTGCCTTCGAATATGCCTACGGTGATGAGATTACCACCTGGGATGAAGGCGTATTTGATATGCTTAAGAGCCGTCTTTCCTGTCCGCACAGTCACTTTGACGGTACATGTAATCCAGACGGACCTAAGCATTGGTTTAAAGTCTTTCTTGATTCCGATGCAGATATCTACCAGCAGGCATACACCATTGACGACAATCCTTTCTTGCCGCCTGAATTTGTTGCTGCACTGAAAAAAGAGTATTCCGGCACCGTTTATTACAACCGTTTTATTCTTGGTCAGTGGGCAGCAGCTGAAGGTATCATCTACAGGGCATTCGCGGATGCACATTCAGCCGGTGGTAACAATCGTTTTCTATGGCCTGCTAACAAAGATTTGTGCACCTGGCGGGTATACATCGGAGTGGACTTTGGAGGGAATGGCTCTAAGCATAGTTTCGTAGCTGCGGCGGTCCTACCGGGATTCTCCGGCGTTGTGGCACTGGTTTCTCAGCGCATAGAACCATACGGAACAGATGCAGACTACCTGGGCAATGCGTTTATGCTGTTTGCCGAAACTGTTTTTGCACGGTATGGTGAAATACATGCTGTATTCTGCGACAGTGCAGAACAGGTACTGATACAACACATCCGATCTACAGCAAGACGCTCTCGGCTATCTTGGCTTGCTGACCGCATACATAACTCCAAGAAAATCGAAATCAACGACCGAATCCGGCTCACGTCTATTCTCATGGGCGGCGGCCGGTTCTTCTATATGCCTGAAGCAGACACCTTGAAGGAAGCTCTCTGTGCAGCTCTGTGGAGTGATAAGCGAGCCGGCAAGGATCTTCGCCTTGATGATGGCACAACGGATATCGATACTTTGGATGCGTTCGAGTATATCATCGAGCGTGACTATCATTCCTACCTAAAGAGAGGGGCATAAATGAACATCACAAAATTTGTGGAATTCTTAAACAAATCCAAGAAGCTGAACATTGATGCTTCTTATTACACCCACATAGCAACATGGAAGAATTGGTGGCAAGGGTATGTAGACAGCATTCACAACGTGAAAGAACTGGCTGCTGATGGCTCAGTAAAGCCGCGCAGGCTTGCCAGTCTACGAATGCCGAAGCATGCCTGTGAAGACTGGGCAACTCTATTGCTGAATGACAAGACCAGGGCGGTTATTCAGGATAAGGAAAGCGCTGAATGGCTATTGGGCAGCGAAGATCAGACCGGCGGTATCCTCCGGGATGTTGATTTTTGGACGAAAGCCAATGAGCTGGTTGAAAAGGCTTTCCGTTCCGGCACCGGTGCTTTTGTGATGTCTGTGGAAGGTATGGTTGCAGACAAACAGAACGGATCTGTTCGGGTCTCCAAAGAAGCACGCTTGTTTCTGGACTATCTGCCGGCTGAGTGTATCTTGCCGATCACCATTCGCCACGGGGTGGTAATTGACTGTGCATTTGCCAGTGAAGTAATCCTTGATGGCAAGTCCTGCGTTTACCTTCAGACCCACAAGTGCGGCGAAAACGGATACACTATTACCAACGAGTATTTCACCAGTGAAAACAGCGATTCGGAGAGCGCTTCTTACAAGACTACTACCTTACCGGCAGGGATGGTTAAGTCCTTCAAAACCGGCAGCAAAGTGGCGTGGTTTTCGTTAATGTCTCCTGCAGAATGCAAAAATATTCCCGGTGGCCCCGGCTTGGGCATGGCCGTTTTTGCTGAGGCCGTTGATGCTGCCCGGCATGTGGATCTTGCCTTTGATAACTATATCCAGGATATTTACCTTGGGCAGAAAAAGGTGTTTTACAACAAGCGGCTGACTAAGGGATATATCGACAAGGACGGCAACGAACACATCATGACACCGGATGAAGTCCGTCAGCAGCAGTTTTTTATGCTACCAGGCGAAGATGATCCGGACGCAGCTGCTCAGTGGCACGAGTACAATCCGGATCTGCGTGTGGAAGCCAATAGCCAAGCAGTTCAAGATGCTCTGGATTATTTCAGCTTCAAATGCGGTCTTGGAACACATCACTACCAGTTCCAGGCAGGCAACATTGCAACTGCTACCCAGTACACCGGTGACCGGCAGGATATGGTGCAGCATGCGAACCGCCACCAGACCAATATCGAATCTGCCTTGATCAAGATATTCCGGGCACTTCTGTGGGCAGGCAAAACCATTATTGGCGCTCCTGTAAATCCGGACACGGATATTCGTATTTCTTTTGACGATAGCTATGTGATCGACACTGAGAGCCGTCTTGCCAATATGAAGGATGATGCTGTACACGGTTTTATTCCCAAGTATAAATACATCATGGAGCGGTACGGATATGACGAAGAGACCGCCAAGAAGCTGGTTGCAGAAGCTGATGCAGAAAACCGCAGCACCGAACAGCTAAGTTTTGGTGGTGAGGAATAATGCTTACACCTGAATACCTTGCCCAGCTGCCGGAGCCGCTTATAAAGCTGTGGCAGTTGGTTGAGGATGATATCCTCCGGGACATTGGCCGCAGGATCCGCAAGATGGATAAACTTACGGACACGGCGGCATACCAGGCATTCCGCTTGGAGCAGACAAAGCTGCTTCATACCGATATTGTCAAGCTGATCGCCAAATATAGCGGTAAGAGTGAGGCAGCCATACGAAAGATGTTATCCGATGCAGCTGTGGAAACACTCCGTTCGGAGGATGCTATTCACGCAGCCGCCGGTGTTACCTTACCGCCTATCAATGAGAGCAAGAACCTCAACAATCTGCTCAATGCCGGTTACCGGCAAACAATTGGTACTTGGAAGAACCTGACTGCCACTACAGCAAATACCGTTACAAGGCAATTCGAGGACGCTCTGGACCGTGCTTGGCTGCAGATATCCTCCGGTGCGTTCGATTATCAAACAGCCGTAAAAAACGCTGTGGACGACCTGGCGCAGCACATGGATGGAATTACATATCCTTCCGGGCACCATGATACTTTGGAGGTAGCTGTTCGCCGTGCTGCCCTTACCGGTGTAAATCAGACTTGTGGAAAACTGCAATGGGAGCGGCGGGAGCAGGCAGGCTGTGAATTCATTGAGGTTACAGCTCACTCCGGCGCACGAGATACCGGTACCGGCCCTGCTAATCACGCAAAGTGGCAAGGCAAAGTATACCATGTTGGCGGTGCTATTTGGTATGAAGGCGTCTATTACGAAGACTTTGTTACTACAACCGGTTACGGTACTGGAGAGGGTTTGTGTGGCTGGAATTGCCGGCACAACTTCTGTTCCTTCTGGCCTGGGATTTCCGCCCGTGTATATACTGATGAACAATTAGCGGAGCTGTCTGCAAAGAACATCGAGTATAACGGCAAGATGTATTCCCGGTACGAAATCAACCAAATGCAGCGTGAACGGGAGCGAAAAGTTCGTAAGTGGAAAAAGACCTGGATGATAGAAAAAGAGGCTGGTCTTGATACTACCGATTCTGCGATCTATCTAAAGAATGCCAGAAAGAGCCTGAACGACTTTGCAAAAGCTACCGGTGGCCGTATTGACAGTTCCAGAACAGCTACTTGGGATACTTCCCGGCAGCCATTCCCTGGAAAGCGATTTAGCCATAGCGAAGCTACTTCTGCTACTTGGGATGTCCGCAAAGCAGAAGTTCGGGTTACAAATCATCAGCAAAACTTGCAATTCATCAAAGATGATGCTACAATAAAGGCATCTTCCGGACTACCAAAAAAGATTCCGGAGCCGGATTTCACCGTTGCTCATACCGTCAATGTGGATCTTCCAAAAATTCAGGGCATTGTGCCAAAGGGCTCCACAGCCATTGAGGTTTATACCATGGCCGGTAACGGAACAAGTACGCCTATTCGTGACTTGAGCCGTTTATACAGTAAGTATCCGGAATACGGTGAAGCAAGTGGCTGGAAGAAGAAATCTGGAACGGTGTATGCAAAGCATCATCATTATGTGATCCACTGGTACGAAAACACAAATGGAGTTCCAATTGACGAAGTAAAACTGAAAGGGGGAAAATGATTTGCGCGTCAAATATGTTGGCAAAAGTTTCGGTGTTGACGGCCTTACCGATGGAAAAGAATACGAAGTTATTGCCTACGAAGATGATTCTGGTGCGCTCCGCATTATTGACGATAGCGGTGAGGATTACCTTTACAATCCAAGGAAACCTCGACCTATCGCAAATCCTGAGCACCCCGGTGGTAGTTTTATTATCGTAGATGATGACAAAAACCAGACTTTACGCAAAGCAATTTATGAATAAGCCACCATCCCATTTCCGGCTGGTGGTTTTCTATTGCCCTAACGTACATATTTCCATCATTCATGTATATTAGGTCCTAAATATCGGTGTTTTTTCTGCTGATAGGATCATTTATGTTCGTTATTGATTCTATCTAGCAAACGACCAGTCAAGTGCCGGTCAAGTAAATACTGTTGACTGAAGCAACTATTCGGAATTTCCGGACAGTTGCTTTTTTCATACCATTTTTGCCTGGGCCGGGCGTTAACAGGCCAGCCGCAAGGGAGGCAACCCCAGTAAAAAAGCGTAGCGGAAGAAAGGAGCCGTATGAAAAGAGACGATGTAAAAGCAAAATTCCCCAACATGACTGACGAAGACATCCAGTGGCTTATGGACGAACACGGCAAAGGAATCACCCGGGAGAAGAACATTGCCGCAGACCTCCAGGCACAGTTGGATACCGCCAACGCACAGCTCCAGACTGCACAGGATGGCTTGAAAGCCTTTGAAGGTGTGAATGTAGAAGAACTGCGCGGTCAGATTACCAAACTGCAGAATGATCTCACGGCACAGGCAGAAGCACACGCCTTTGACAATGAGCTGGACACTGCTATCCGCACTGCCAATGGTAAAAACACCAAGGCTATCCGTGGAATGTTGGATGTTGAAGCACTGCGTTCTTCCAAGAACCGAGCCGATGATATTAAAACCGCACTGGAAGCTCTGGCAAAGTCTGATCCCTGGGCCTTTGGTGCGGCTGCCTCTGCATCTGCTCCCGGATTTGGCGGAATGACTGTGCAGACTGGCGGCGAGCATGGCAGTGGCGGCAGCGCCGGGGATACGCTTTTGGGAGAGATCTCTGCAGCCCTGTTCCCCAGAAGCACAACTTAAATTTTTTATGAAAGGACTATTCTATTATGTTTACTCTTGCTGATGCAAAGCAGCTGAGCGAAAGCAAGCTGACCCATTATGTTATCGACGAATTCCGGAAGTCTCCCCTTCTGGATGCCATGGTGTTCGATAACACCGTTAAGCCCCAGGGTGGCAACACTCTGGCTTATGTGTACAACCGTGTTACCACCCTGCCCACTGCGGCCGGCCGTGCGATCAACAATGAGTACACTCCCCAGGAGGCAAAGACCACTCAGGTCGTTACCAACCTGGCGATCTTCGGCGGCTCCTTCAACCTGGACCGCGCAATCATCAACAACGAAAAGCAGATTGTTGACCATGTGAAGTTCCAGTCCGAGCAGAAGCTGAAGGCAACCCGTGCCAAGTTCTGCGATCAGTTCATCAACGGCGACAGCTCCACCGATGCTACCGCATTTGACGGCCTGGATAAGGCTATCACCGGCAGTTCTACCGAAACTGTTATCGAAGGTGGTTTGGATCTATCCAGCGCCGCCAAGATCGAAGCCGGTTGGAAGCAGCTGCTGTACTTCATCCGCCAGGCCATCAAGAAGATGGACGGCGCTCCCACCATTGCGCTGATGAACAGCGACATGTTCGCTGTCATGCAGACTGCTGCCGACTATGCTTCCGGCTTTACTCAGACCAAGAACGATCTGGGGCAGGATATCGTGAAGTTCGGCAGTGCCGTGCTGATGGATGCCGGCGACAAGCCCGGTACTTCCACCCCCATCATCTCCACTCCTGCGATCTACTTCGCCCGTATCGGTCTGGACGGCCTGCATGCAGTTTCTCCTGACGGCAGCTCCGGTCCTAAGATCTATCTGCCCGACATGACCAAGCCCGGTGCAGTTAAGACCGGTGAAGTGGAAATGATCGCCGGTATGGCTCTGAAGGCCAGCCGATCCGCTGCCGTTCTGCGCGGTATCACCCTGTAAGGAGGTATATGAAATGGCAAAGTATACCATTACTGCACCTGTTCCCAAGAGCTGCTATGGCTATGGACTGAATTTCGTGGATGGCGTTGCCACCACTGAGGACAAGCGCATTGCTGACTACCTGAAGGAAAAGGGGTACACAGTCAAGAAGGAAAAGGATGCCGGCGTACCCATCCCCCCTGTCAATAACGGCACTGACAACGGCAAACAGTAAGGAAGGGACGTGACCGCCCATGGTAACCAAAAAGCCATACTGCAGTTACGAAGACTATGCCAAAGGTCCGTATGCTTGCGTTTTATCGGAAACGGATTTTCATCCTTGGGCGACCAAAGCGACCTATCTCATTGATCATCTCACGCACGGAAGGGCTTCTGCACACGCAGAGGCCCTTTCCAGTGAGCTGGCTTATGCCTGCGGTCAGATTGCAGAGGTCTTAAAGCAGAGCCATTCCGCAAAAATGGCGGCCGTCAGCGGCCTTGCAGGAGCTTCCAACGATGGTTATTCGGAAACTTATTCCGCCTTCGGAGATGTCACCAAAAACACCAACAGGATTTGCTACGCAATTCTGGAAGAGGCTTTGGGGACGGATCCCTACGGTCTGCTCTATGCGGGGGTAATCTGATGCTGGATGCTAACAAGTCTATCACCGTCTTTTGCAGCTGGTATGACAGTACAGCTGATGCTGATCGGGAGGTACTGTTTACTCTTGACGGAGTAAGTGTGCATATCGATTACTCTGTTTCCCTGTCCACCGGCGGGATCACCGCATCGGATTTGGCAAAGATTCGCATTCCGTTCCGTGATGGGTATCTGCCGGCCGACCTATGGATCGAACAGCAAAAATCCGAGCACCCAAACAAAAATATCTGGACCTTGCGAAATGGTGACACGATCCTTGTTGACGGTGAGCAGAAAACCATCATGTGCTGGCGCGATAACACCAAACGGAGGTTTAAGCCGCACTGGTATGTGGAGGCACAGTAATGTTCAATGTTTCTATTGATCTTGCGGGGTTAGATGCGGCACTGGAACCGCTAAATCCGGGCGGTGAGGTGCAAACCTGGTTCGACAATGAATTCATAAAGCATTGCGAGCCATATGTACCCCGTGATACCGGTATGTTGGCCGGTAGTGCTTGGCTGTCCACCAATATTGGATCCGGGCAGATTGTTTACAACACACCGTATGCCAAGAAGATGTTCACATCTCCGGAGCTGAACTTCCGGGACGCTCCTATGCGTGGAGCCTTCTGGGCGGAGCGTATGTGGGCGGATCGCGGGGATGAAATCACAGCAGGCGCAGCAAAGCTTGCAGGAGGTAGAAAAGGATGAACATAATCGAAGCCACTCGGGCATGGCTGCGTAGCAGTGATCTGATCGATAAGGACAATAAGTTCAATGCCGGTTACCTTGGTGCATCTGCTACAGAATACAGCATTGCAAGCAGCGGAGAGAGCCACAGAACGGATATTCTTGGCAATGACATCTGCTCCTGCAGTTTGATTTTCTCTGCCCGGATGCCCTACGGTGCCGCCATAAAGGAGAATATCTCCGCTGCGGATTTCTTCTCTCAGCTGTCTGCATGGATCCGAAAGCAAAACCGCGCCCATAATTATCCCGATGTTGCCGGATACGAGGTGACCGAGATTGCCCCGTCCAATGCCGGCATCATCATTCAGGCGGATGCCAACACCGCCAAATATCAAATTCAAATCAAAATCGACCTTGAGGAGGTTAGAAGTTAATGCCTGAAAACTATGCCAGCATCAATCTTGCTGAAAATCGCAAAGCTGACCGTAAGCTTGAAATGCACTTTGTCAACATGGGTGCCGACGGCACGCCCGACTGGGAGATCTTGGGCTATGGTGTCGAAAATGCAACCATGTCCTTTAATCACGATGTTTCTACCATTGTGGATATCCTGGGTATTTCTCACACAGATGTATCTGCAGCTAAGCCGCAGCTGGATCTGGACCCCATGAACATTCGTGGTGGTCAGAAACTGTCTGCAAAGCTGCTGGATATCGAGCGCCGGAACGCAGTCTCCGAATTGAGCGAGTTCGAAGTACTGAACGTTCACGCTTACCTGGGTGAGAACACTGCTTTCCTTGCCGAAAAGCACACGCACTGCACTATCGTTCCCCAGAGTCTGGGCGGCTCCAGTTATGTGGGCATGCCCCTGAATGTCCATCTGTCCAACGATAAGGTACTGGGTACAGCCACCGTCACGGATGGCAAGGTTACCTTTACCCCCACTACTTAAGGAGGTGTAATCCATGTCGCTCAAAATCGATCTTGGTCTGAGAACCTATGAGATCTGTGATGCCGACGAAAATGTAATTGGCTCCATCCGCTTCAACCCCGCCGATGTGGGCTTTGTATCCAGATGGCAGGAATTCCAGACCCGTGCTGAGGCGCTGGGGAATCATCCGCCCAAAACTCCGGCCGATCTGGAGAAAGAGGACGTAGAGATGAAGGCTTTGCTCGACAAAGCCTTTGCTGCACCTGTTTCTGATGTTCTGTTTCAGGGGCTGTCCTGCTTCGCCCTGTGCTCAGATGGCCGCTTTGTCCTGGAGAATGTGTTGAAAGCAATTGTTCCTGAGGTCAGGGACGCTATTGCTGCAGCGCAGAAAGAGGCCGAAAAGCGCATTGGCAAGCACACAGCAGCCTATGAAGGCAGCACTGCCGGTTTGGCTCCCGGTCAGTCTGTGGACTAATGAGCGCGTGGGATCTTCCTACTTCTGTAACGGTCTGCGGACAGCGTTTTGCTGTCCGCAGTGACTTTCGTGCTGTTCTGGATGCCCTTTGCGCCTTGAACGATAAGAGCCTGTCGGAACAAGAGCGATACGAGAGCTTTATCCGGATTCTGTATCCAAAGTGGAAGCAGCTGCCCGATATGTCTGCAGCCATGCAGGAGGCTTTGATTTTTGTCAATCTGGGAAAGAAAATTCCGGAACATCAGGCACCCAAGCCGCAGCTTGTGGACTGGGGAAATGATGTGGAATTAATTGCCCCGGCTATTGATCATTCTCTTGGTTATTCCTGCCGCCGGTGCGAATACTTGCACTGGTGGGAATTCATTGGCGCTTATTACACCATCGGTGACGGTTTGTTTGCACAGGTGATCAATATCCGGAGCAAGCGAGCCAGAGGAAAGCCCCTGGAGAAGTACGAACAGGAATTTGCCAGGGAGCATCCAGATCTGATTGGCAACAAGAGCAATGCGCTGACCACAGAAGAAGAAGCGTTTTTGCGTAGTTTGGGGGTGTAAGCTATAGCAGACGGTAGAATTATCATTGATACGAAAATCAACACCGCTGAAGCTGTCAAGTCTGTTACAACAATGAAAAAAAAGGCAGCTGAGATTGCAACCACCTTTGAAAAGCAGGGCATGTCTGCCGCCAATGCTATGAAAAAGGCTTGGCAGCAGATCACCGATGATGCGGTCCGTGGATCCACCAAAACAAAGACATCTGTCTACGGTATCAAAGCAGCCTTTTCCAGTCTGGGGAGTACTGTTTCCAGACTGGGGGGACTGCTCACCAGTGTGCTTGGTCCTGTCTCCTTTGTTTGGCTTGCCAAAGAGTGTATTGAGCTGGGCAGTTCTGTTAATGAAGTGCAGAATGTTGTAGATACCGCTTTCGGGTCCATGGCATACAAGATGGAAGCTTTTGCTGACACTGCCATTAGCAGCTTTGGTATAAGTGAATTAGCAGCCAAGAAGACCGGCAGTACCTTTATGGCTATGGCCAAGGGTATAGGAATGGCAGAGGTGGCCGCCAGCGACATGGCGATCGCATTAACAGGCCTGTCCGGAGACGTGGCATCCTTCTACAATATCTCCCAAGATGAAGCAGCCACAAAGCTGAAATCCGTATTCACCGGTGAAACAGAAACCTTGAAAGAGCTGGGTGTCGTCATGACCCAGACAAACTTGGAGCAGTATGCGCTGTCCAAGGGTATCAGTAAAAGCATTTCTACTATGACGCAGGCGGAGCTGACAATGCTCCGCTATCATTTTGTCCTGGATTCTCTAAATCTCACTTCCGGAGACTTTGTAAAGACACAGGACAGCTGGGCCAATCAGACCCGTATTCTGTCCATGCGGATGCAGGAGCTTGGCACCAATGTGGGTCAGATCCTCACCACCGTGCTGCTGCCCGCTGTAAAAACGCTGAACGAAATCCTTGAGGATCTGGTCAGTGCCACCAGTATCATTTCTGCCGCCATCAGCTCTATCTTTGGCGTTCAGATATCGCAGAACAGTCAAATTGCCAGCACTGCTGATGAAGCTGCAAAGGCAGAAAACAACCTTGCTGCCGGTATCAGTAATGCCGCCAAGGCTGCCAAGAAATCCCTTGCCAGCTTTGACGAATTGAACATCCTCCAGAGCAGCACTGATGGTGGCTCCGGAGGTGGTGGCAGCAGCGGCTTTGACATGTCTATCAGCAACAATACCTCTGTCACCCCCGGCGAAGAGCTCGATACCGAGCAGGTAGAAAAAGTTGCCGAAATCATCAAAAAGATCGCCGATTATGTACCTATCATTGCGGCTGGACTGGCTGGTTGGAAGCTAGGCAGTTTTATTGCTGACTTACTTATAGCAAATACCCAGGCCGGTACACTTAAAGAAACTCTCGGCCTTATAGCCCAAAAAGCCGGTTTAACAATTGGTATCACCCTTGCTGTTGTAGGTATCGCCCTTGAAGCCCAAGGTATTGCTGATGCTATCGAAAACGGTCTGAATGGCATCAACTTTTCAAAAATCCTTGGCGGCGGGGGCATACTTGCTGCGGGCGGAGCCTTGATAGGGCAGTTCTTCGGCAGCACTGTGCTTGGAGCTGCGATTGCCAGTATTATCGCCGGTATCCCTATGTACATTACCGGTATTTACGATGCTGTTAAAAACGGTATTGACTGGCTCAATGGCTCCCTAATCAGTCTTGGTGCTACGCTCGCGGGTGCTGGTATCGGTGCGATCATCGGTACTTTAGCCGGTGGTCCCGGAATCGGTACTCTCATTGGTGCGGGCATCGGTGTGGTTGTAGGTCTACTCACAGACTTCTACATCTGGTTTTGGCAGAAGTTTGACGAAATCGAAGCCTGGATCCTCGGGTTACCCACCTGGCTTCAGGTCATGGTTAGAACCGCTATAACTGTCTCTGGTGGATTTGGAACAACCTTGATCACTATCATCAAAAAATGGGATGAACTGAAACAGTTTTTTGCGGATCTGTGGCAAGGTATTTCCTCCCTGGCTTCTGAATGTTGGGAAGCAATTGTTGATTTCTTCTCCCCAGCAATCGAGTGGTTCAGCCAGCTGTTCAGTTCTGTCTATCAGACCCTCTCCGACATCTTCTACAACATCGGCGTAATCGCCAGCGGTTGTTGGGAAGTCATCAAGGCGGTCTGGGCGGTTGTGAGCGACTGGTTTGACACCAACATCATTCAGCCCATGAGCACCTACTTTTCGGATTTGTGGTCGGGTTTCCTTGACGCAGCTTCCGATGCCTGGGAGGGCGTGAAAGAGGTGTTTGGTAAAGTTGGTTCGTTCTTCAAGGAAACCTTTGAGGATGCTTGGCAAGGTATTGTCGATGTATTCTCTGTCGCTGGTGAGATTTTCACCGATATCAAGGACGGCATTCTTGCCTCGTTCAAAGTAATTGTCAACGGTTTGATTTCCGGCATTAACAACACAGTTACAATTCCTTTCAATGGCATCAATTCTGCCTTGGGGGCGCTTCGGGGTGTCAGCATCTTCGGGATTCAGCCGTTTGCCGGCTTGAGAACCATAAGCGTTCCTCAGATCCCGTACCTTGCACAGGGTGCCGTCCTGCCGCCCAATAAACCCTTCCTGGCTATGGTGGGCGATCAAACGCACGGCACCAACGTGGAAGCCCCTCTGTCCACTATTCAGGAGGCAGTGGCACTGGTCATGGAAGACATGATCCGCAGCAATATCGCTGGACATGAGGCTACTGTGGCCGTCCTGAAGGATATTCTGGAGGCTGTTCTGGGCATCGAGATCGGTGACAGCGTGATCGGTGAAGCAGTGTCCAGGTATAACTCCAAAATGGCGATTATCAGAGGAGTCACATAAATGAAAACGTACGCACCTTTTTTTAGAATCAATGGAAAGCCTATGTTCGCCCCGGATGCGGATGTGGGCGTTTCTTATGCCGACCTTGACAGCGAAGACAGTGGTCGTGATGAGTCCGGTTATATGCACCGTATTGTAGTGCGCTACAAACTTGGCACATGGTCATTCGAGTATGCAAGCATCACCGAGGAAGAAAAGCGTTATATGGAGCGACTGTTTGGTGAAACGCCCGACTTTGAATTCACCCATCCAGACCGCATCAAGTCAGACAAGATAGTCACCACCAGATGTTACCGCTCCAACTACGGAATTTCCTGGCGCAATGCCATTACGGGCGACTGGCGGAACTACAAATTCAACATCATCGAGTGTTAGGAGGCAGATATGCTCAGGACTTTAATACGTCTGTCAAACGGCACAGAGATCTCTTCGGGCTCTGACGCAAGTATGAATATTCGAAGCTGCACCATAACCCAGTGCTGCAATAGCGGTGATGAATTGACCATCGGATCTGTTTGCGCCGCCTGCGTCGAAATGGTTGTGGAGACTCCGGCCAACACTTTTAGGGCCGGAGATACGTTTACTCTATACAAGGTTGATGCCGCAGGGAATAGGACGCAGATCGGTATTTTTAACGTCTTTGAACCCGAGAGAAAGGGTGATCGACTCTACAAAGTTACAGCCTATGACAATGTTATCAAGTTGGACAAGGATCTAACCGAATGGATACTGGATAATGTTGCGCAGTACAGCGATGTACGATCTTTTATCGATGCTGTTTGTGTTCAATGCGGTATAGCACCTTTTAATACCCACCCTCAATACAACAATGACATCCACTATATCCCTTGTTTTGAACCCACCGAATCAGTCACTGGCCGAAAATTGATGCAGTGGGTTGGTGAAATGCTTGGATATTTTTGCATCGCAATGCCCAATGGAGAGCTTTCCCTCCGTTGGTATCGCAATAGTACCTCTGTTATCTTAACATCCGGCACAGGCAATCGCTTTCGGCTGCAAGGCACATATAAGCGGAAGAACGAGATTCTTCCGGTATCTTCTGTGGTGATAAGGAAGAGCGACGGCAGAGGAGCAGGTTATTCAATTTCAGGAGATACTACGAATCCATACGTCATCAAAGATAATCCACTGCTGAGCACGAAAGATCTGAGCATTTTATACAGGGTTGCTGTAATCATCATGCAAAGGCTCGATGCTGACAGAGGAATTTTTGCGGGTGACAGTACGGATCAATTAGTGGCATGTGAGGTGTCTACCCCAGCTTCGCTGGATATCAATGTTGGAGATATCATTGTTGTCGACGAGCAAGAAAACGAGGAGGACGATGTGCACGTGCCCAGAAATTACATGCGAATAATGACCAAAATACAAAAGGGCCAGAAGGATACCCTGCAGTGCGTAGGATCCTACAGAAGGCGGAACTGAGGTGCACAATGAAAGTAATCAACAAAATTGACATTCACCTGGATGATTACCAGATCACTCCGGAAATTGTGGTGATGCAGTGCGATGCCAATACCCGGGAGCTGCAGTTCTCGTTGTACGCAAATAAACAGATGTGGCAGCCCCCTAGCACTGCAAAACTCTATGTATCATATCGAAAGCCGGATGGCACCGGTGGATTCTATGACACGCTGCCGGATGGTACTGCAGCCTGTTCTATTCAGGACAGCTCCATCTGTGCTGTTCTGGCTGAGCAGGTGCTGTCCGTACCTGGTAAAGTCCCGGTGGCGATTTCCATTCAAGCAGACGACAAGATCCTGGCGACCTTCGCGGTGCAGCTCAATGTCAAGCCCAATCCCGGTATCGCCGCCATGGAGTCAGAGGATTACTTCTGTCTGAAAGCTGCCATTGATGCTGCGGTAGTTGCAGCACAAAAGCCGGTCGTTCTCGTTGAGGTTGGAACGAGAGAGGACGGCAATTTTGATTCAAGCCACTATGCACCGGAGATTCAAACAATCATCGACAACAGGATTCCAGTTGCATGCTACTGGCAAGAAAAAAACGTTGTAGCCCATCTGACAGAGCGCCACCCCAATGGTCCGTTCAGCTTTACCGCCACGTCTGGCACAGTGGAGTATAGGATCGTAATTGAAGGTTCTAATGTTGATTGCATCACGACCGAATTGGCGAAGGCCGAAGACATCCCTGCCAAGACCAGCCAGCTTGTCAACGACAGCGGCTTTTTGACGGCTGCGCCGGTTACCAGCGTCAATGGCCAGACGGGGGCGGTTTCAATTCCTGCAAGCCAGCCAGTCGTCGTGACCAAGGAAGCGGATGGAAATCATTCCGTAGATCTTGCCCTTGATGAGATTCTGAGTGCACATGAACTAGGTAACGCAGTTTTTGTCCAGTATGGAGAATTGGTACTGCCATTAACTTTTGCATCAGAAACCGTTTGCGTCTTTAGCTGTGTCAATGACGGTAGTGTGCATACGGTCACAATCGGTGCCACTTCCGTCACAGTGACCGCAGTGCCCCTGGCTTCCGGGGGTGGCTCTGGCGCCGGCTTGACCGCCGAACAAATCACCGCTATTGACGAACTGCTCCGCATTGCCGCATACACCGAGGATGCATCTTCCAAATATGCCGCATTCCGTCAAGCCTTTGGCCTGGACGAAACTGGCGGCGGTGATAGCGGCGGTGATGAACCTGATGTTCCGGTTGAACCGGATGCACCGGGCGATGTGGTTGTTCCCGAAGGCTTTAGCCTTGTGCGGCATATTACATCGGATGAATTGACATACGGATATGGACTGGATGAACAAAAACCGGTGTACGGTTATATCCTCGCTAATTCAGCCCGTGCCTGTTATGCGCTTTTCGATATCCCTGTGGAGTATGGGTATATCTATAAATTCAGCTTTGTTTCTACGGCTGCGAACAGTCAGATTGGAACACGCTTCTACAATGAGGTTGCGAAAAATCATGTCTTGCTCAACGATGGTGCAGATATCAAGAGTGACACATACGACCCCGGTTACTGGCACGAAAACGGCGCAGAAATTACCGTGCCTGAACGGATCAACAATTCCCCCATTGCTGGCGTTCGTGTTGTTCTCCGAAAAGATACAAGCAACACGGCTGTGGAAGATGGAATGTTTGCCAGCGTGACCATCAGCAGAAAGGCGGTGTCATGAGATGATTTATGATGTTTATGGGAACGAAATTAGCACCGGCGGTTCTTCCGTTAAGCCTACCCCTAAAATCATGCGGAGCATTGCCCACCGTGGCTACAATTATACCGCCCCGGAAAACACAATTCCGGCTTATGTGCTGGCTAAAAAAATGGGCTTTGATATAGCGGAGTGTGATGTGTCCTTTACCTCCGATGGCGTTGCAGTACTGCTCCACGATGAAACCATTGACCGCACCAGTGATGGTACAGGCAATATTGCAGAAATGACCTATGAACAGGCTTTGCAGTACGATTTCGGCAGCTGGAAATCCTCTGACTATGCCGGGACGAAAATTCCCACCTTTGAGGAATTTATTCGGGTTTGCAAAGAAATCCAGCTTCACCCTTATATCGAACTGAAAAGCGGCAGTACCTACACGCAGGCACAAATCAGTGGCATTGTGGATATGGTCAAGGCGGCAGGAATGCAGGGGAATGTGACCTATATTTCCTTTAACGCCACCTATTTGAACTATGTTAAAAACGCTGATGCGTCCGCAAGATTGGGGTATGTGGTGTATTTCGCAGATGCCGGTGCCCGTTCCACAGCCAGCCTATTGCGGAGTGGGAGTAATGATGTGTTTTTAATGGCAAATTATCAGCGCACCACAGATGATATGATCGTGGCATGTGGGGCTGCTAATATTCCCGTGGAAATGTGGTGCCCCAATGATGCGAGTTGGATTGAAAATATGAATCCCTATATCACGGGAGTTACCAGCGACAACTTGAACGCCGAAAACGTGCTGTACGAAAAGCACATTGAAACATAACCGTATCAAAGGAGGTAAGAAATGGTCAAGAAATACAAAAGACGTGACAAGCTTCAGCTGTCGAAGAATTTCCGGCTGGACGAGTTCAAGTGCAAGTGCGGCAAGTGCGACCCCATCCTGGTGGATGAAGCTCTGGTGACCTGGCTGCAGAAGATCCGGGATCACTTCGGCAGAAGCGTGAACGTGAACAGCGGCTACCGCTGTAAGACTCACAACGCCAGTCCCAAGGTGGGGGGCAACCCCAGCTCCCACCATGTCAAGGGCATGGCGGCGGACATCCGAGTGGAGGGTATTACCCCTGAGGAGGTGGCGAAGTATGCCGAGTCCATCGGCATCCAGCGCATCGGCCTGTACGATAACTTTGTCCATATCGGTTCCGGTACCACCAAGAAGTTCTGGTTGGGTCATGAGGGGAGGAAGGTAGACACCTTCGGCGGTAAGCCCAAGACGGTCACCCTGGAGCTGCCCGTGCTGCGGAACGGCATGAAGGGCGAACAGGTCCGGGTTCTTCAGGAGCTGCTGAACATCTATGGCTACATCCTTGTTGTCGACGGCTCTTTCGGAGCCAAGACCCAGAATGCCGTGGAATGCTACCAGGAGGATGTGGGCCTGGAAGCGGATGGTGTTTGCGGCAAGGCCACCTGGTCCAGTTTGCTGGGGGTGTGATACGTGGAAACTCTTTTAGCGATTTTGGGCGGCGGCGTAGGCACGGCGCTGGTGGGCGGTATCTTCGCCCTGATCCAGTGGAAGCTCAACCGCAAGGCTGCCCGGGAGGACCGGGCAGAGGCAATCAGCACCGCCAGCTGTGCCGCCAGAGGGCAGGAGATCCGGGAACTCAAACGCCTGATTGATGTTCTTGTAGAGGCGGACAGGACTATCCTCTATGACAGGATCAAGCACCTGGGCAAGTCCTACATCGCCCGGGGGTACATCACCGTGGAGGAGCTGGAGGACATCGATCTGATGCACACCGTCTACCACGACAAGGACAAGCTGGGCGGCAACGGCTTCCTGGATGCCCTGATGAAGACAGTACACGCCCTCGATGTGAGGGTATCGTAAGAAAGGAGATTTTTATGGAACTCAATGAAACTATCGACATGATGACCAGCTCTGATTACGAAGAGCGTTTCAAGGCGGAGTGGCGCCAGCTGCAAATCCGCATTGGTAAACTGGCATCGATGCTCTCTGCGTGGGCAGCCGGGGAACTGACGTTCCAGCCGGAGTGCCCCTATGACCTGCTGGAAGCGCAGCTGAACACCATGAAGGTTTATGCTCATATCCTTCAGGAACGGGCAAAAATCGAAGGCATTAAGCTGTAAGGAGGAAGTCTACATGAAGAACGAACAGACCATTAAATGGCTGAAGGCTGCCGGCATCCGTGCACTCCGCACCGTGGCCCAGTCGGCCCTTGCAACCCTCGGTACTGCCGCAGTGCTGGGTGATGTGGACTGGGTGATGGTGGGTTCTGCCGCTGCCCTGGCTGGAATCCTCAGTATCCTGACCAGCCTGGCCACCGGCCTGCCGGAAGCGCAGACGTAAATATTTGCCCCCTCCCGGAGCTGTGCACGGCCTGAGAGGGGGCGCTATTGTTGTTTCTCTGTTTTTTGCCTACGCAACGGCCTACGCAACGCGAAACAATTGCTGTCAATTTTGCACCATATTCGCTCAAACGTTCCGGAAAGTATTTTGGATAAATCAAAAGAAAAAATCCCGGTTTTAACCTAGAAATCAGTTAAAACCGGGATTTTGGCGGAGTGAGAGGGATTTGAACCCTCGCGCGCTTTTTAGACGCCTACTCCCTTAGCAGGGGAATTTGTGTCGATTAAAACGAACTTTCCAGAGATAAAACTCATAAAAAATATAAAAAATAACTACAAAAATCTAATATTTCTAAATATTCACTACGCAATAAAACGCAGTGACATATTTTCGCCCCTCCTGAGATGTGTGCTCTGGGAGGGGCGAATTTGCTTATTTTTTTATCTCCGGCCTGGACGCCAACTGATTGACCGCTGCCAGCATTGGATCGATATCGATGTGAATATACTGCTGCGTGGTGGTGAATTTGGCGTGTCGCATGATCTTCTGAATGACGCTCGGAGGAATATTCTCCAATGCCAAAGCTGTTGCGGCTGTGTGGCGGCAGGAGTACGGGGTCAGCCGTCTGCAGCCGGCGCGGGCCAGAGTTTCATAGTATTGCTCATAAAAATTATCTTTGTTGATCTTGATCAGTTTCTCTCCCGGGGTATGTTCACACAGATCTGCCACTACCGGCAGGATCACATCTGCCAGCACAATGGGTGTCTCCTTGCGCACCTTCGTCTTTTTTCCTGCTCCGAGTATCTTTTTGCCTGCCCAGTCAACGTGGCTTTTCTGGGCCTCCAGGAGTTCTCCAGGCATCATTCCGGTGTAACACATGAGTAAGATATACCCTGTCCACCAATGGCTGTTGTAGTCAGTCCAGAGGCGTGTGATCTCATCGTTCGAGAATGCTTCCCGCTCTTTGGATTCCAGATCAGGCAGCACAAGGAATTCAGAAAGATTGGAGTTGACAAACTGGTCTGCCATAGCCTGCTGGTATAGCTTGGATAGCAGGTTCTTGATATCCCTGGCTGGATAATAGGTTGGAGCTTTTGCGTTTATGATGTCTTGCAGATCCGCCGTTGTAAGTGAATCGATCCGGACGAAATGAATGGCCCCAATCTTTTTCCACGCAATGTCATAGGATTCCTGCTGCGACTTGGACAGCTTCCTGTACATACCCGCTTGATACTGGGTCCATAGGTCGTAGATTGTCGGTATCTTACGGATCTTCTCCTGCTTCAGGTTTGGTATATACTCCATGGCAGCCTTTTTGGTCTTGAATCCGCCCTTTGTTTTTCTGATCGGGACGGCTTTGCCGTCAACGATCTTGTAACCCAAAACCACGGCTACCTCCCAGGTCTTGCCGCGCTTGTAGATCGAGCCGGTCCCGTTGGGACGGCTGCGACTGCCTCGCTCCACAACCTGCTTCTTGCCGCAGTGATCACAGAACACCGCGCCGGGACGCAGTTCTGTTTTACATTTGATGCATTCAGCCATATTTTCCTCCTTGATTTTCGGAGGGGGATGTGATACCATAAATGGGTAGAATCCCCCCATATGAGAGTGGTTGGTTTTTCTACATCTGCCGTCCTGGAGCTGCAACTCCGGGACGGTTTTTTATTTTTTACAGAGATCAGTTAACAGCAACGACTGGCCTCATTTGTTGGGCAAGTCCTGCTTGATTGGCTTCGAAGTGTATCCGCAGTTCTGGCATACCGCAACAGTTTCATATTTTTTAGGAAGAATTGCTTTTACTATTGCGCCGATAAGGCACCCGAAAAGAGCACCTGCTACAAAGCCGATAATAGAAAAGATCATCAAACCTAAGCCTGCAAAAGCAAGGACAAATCCGATAATCGGAACGCTTTTACCAGGGCGGGACTGCATTTGAACATTTTCTGAGTTACAACGTTGGCATTTCATGGTTGATCTCCTCCACTATGTTTCTATAATTTGTGCTGCGTGGTTTCACTCTCTATGCGTACAATATGTCGCAGGGAGGCGAAATGCTATGAATTATAAAGATTATCAAAACTCCAGGGATATGGCCTGGAAGATCCTATTACAGGAAAACGTTACGGAACTGCCGGTGAAGATCTCCCGGTTATGCCGCCAGATGGGGATTGAAGTGTATCAATATACACCCACTGATGGTAACGATGGGTACTGTACCGTTATTGGCGGCAAGCCACGGATCTATGTATCAGACCGGTGCCTACCGCAGCGACAGCGGTTCAGCTGCGCCCATGAGCTGGGCCATATCCTCTTGGGCCATGTGGACGAGGAGGAGCTTGTGAACCGGGAGCCGGACCCGAAAGACAATCCCATTGAGCAGGCGGCCAATGTGTTCGCCGCCCGGATCCTTGCCCCGGCTTGTGTCCTGTGGGCATTGGATGCCAGGACGCCGGAAGAAATCGCCGCACTCTGCGATATCAGTTATCAATCGGCGAAGTTCCGGGCGGAGCGAATGGAGCTGCTCTACAAGAGGGATATGTTTTTGTCCCATCCTCTGGAGAGAGCTGTTTACGCTCAGTTTTCTGACTTCATCCGGCAACGCAAAGGCTGATCACAGATCATCCGATGCCTTGCGGTAATTGTCTGCTTCCTCCGCGGCCTGTGCATATTCTTCATTGGTCAGGGCGCTTTCTTCATAAGAGCCGTCACGGCCGACACGTTTTACAACGTGCAGCTTCTTGGATGCTGCCTTTTCGGCCTCTGCTTCTGCAGCCAGCTTCAAAGCCATGCTTTCAAGCAGTTTCCATTCAGCAGGATCCAGTTTAGATAATACAGACACCAGGCGCCGGCGAAAGTCGGCGCTTTCGCTTTTCATGACAGTATCCATGAAAGCTTCAATCTCTTTATCTCGGTTCAGCGGTGCGAACATTTCACCCTTACCGGTACGGAGCCATTCTTCATTTACATTGAATTCACGGCAGATCAGGGTGATTACCTGATTAGATGGCTCTCTGCGGCCTGTTTCATAACCAGTAATGGTATTTTGAACGGAGCCGATACGGCTGGCAAAATCGCTCTGGTTAAGCTTAAGTGCTTTCCGCAATTCTCGAATTCCGTTTCCGATAGTGTGCATTTACATCACCTCCTTGAGTGTAATTCAATGGTAGCACAGCCAAAAAGCCTTGTCAAGAAAAAAATATCGCATTGGCAACAAAATTTCTCTTGACAAACATTGCGACGCGGTTTATTATTATCGCATAGGCAACTTGCAAGGAGGTGATGATGAGTGAGCAAAGAAAAAACTCCCCGAGAACGGGGAGTAGATTCGCTGGCAGCCTATGAGCGCCTCATTGCAGAGCAAAAAGACAGTATGAAGAAATATAGAAAAGGAAAAATCGGTTTTTCTATGCTCTTTTTCACATTGACAGTGCTGTACTCAGCGGTGCTGGCGGCGTATTGCATCCTTGGCGGAGCATTCCCCGGATCGGCGGTTATATTCCTCAATATTATTGCGGTGGCTGTTCAGGGCGGTTACTATTTGGGGCTGGCGCACGACCCCAGTTAGGATCATTGAGATACAGCGCAATGGAGCTTGCGCAATCTCGGATTGCATTTAGATCTTGCTCAGTTAGTTCTCTTTCGAAACTCCCGATGTAATTGATTTGCTCGATCAGAAGATGAACTTGAGCCGCTAAACGGTCAGTTGGGGCGCAAAGTCCAAGCAATTTTGCAGATAGCCCCAATGCTTCAATGATATCGCTATGTGGGTTTGCGTCACTGCCATAGCGGCACAAAGCTTCCATCAAACTGGCATAGATCGTAATTCTGTCTGTGCGTTGTTTTTCTTCGTTTTTTAGTTGGTCTTGAAGAAGAATGCTCTTGCGCTGTTCTTCGCTCCGGATGTGCTCCAGTTGTTTTTGCTGATCCAGCTGTTCCCGGAAACGCTTGCTTTCTTGTTTAGAGTTGTAGAGTTGAATAATTGTTGTGGTGATTACGGTAATAATCGCTACAAATGATGGTAGTGCATTAAGTATGAACTGCGGCCAATCTACGGAGCCGACCAGCAAAAGGTATTCGCTCAACAGTTCTTTAAGGATATCCATATCCATACCAACACTTCCTTTCGGGGAGATTTTATCAAATAGAGGAAGAAAATGCAAGCACAACACAAGGAGGTGAGGACAATGGATCACATCTTTATTCCCCACGAACTTAAGACTATCGAGGTAGACACTGAAAAACGGATTTTTCGGGTTAATGGAGAGGATTTTGGAAAAGGCTGTACGGGTTTCCGTATCGAATGCCGCAGGTACGATGAGTTCGATATTCGCATGGAAATTGGCACCACTGTGCATTTAGCATCGATCAGAGATGGCCAATGTGTCACTCAGGCCCAGCGCAAAACACACGACCCCTGGTACGCTACCCTAGAGGTCGTGCATCAGAAGGGGTTACACGAAGAAAGGAGGTGAACCGAATGGCAGAAAACGAACAGCAGAGCATCCTTAAAATGGGCGAAGCGGTCTCCCAGCTTCCGGAGGAAAAGAAGCAATTCTTCCTGGGCTATGCTGAGGGAGTGGCCGCCATGGCGGACCACGTCAAAACCGATCCCAAGCCTACGAAGTCCAGTTGACCGTCTTGGACGCACTTAAAACCAACTACTCTCACAATTAAGATAAGAAAGGAGATAGCCATGCAAAGAGAAATCGCACGACTTAAGGCTATGGACAAAATGTTCTTGTCCCCTGCCGATGTCAGTCCCGTACTCGGATCCGACCCGCAGACGATCCGTGTTACAGCCCGGCAGCGCCCGGATCTGCTGGGGTTCTCATTCACATTTATGGGTAATCGGATGAAGATCCCCCGTATCCCATTCCTGCAGTTCCTCGGGGTACATATTGAAGAAAAGGAGACTCCCAATGACTGAACTGCAATTCATCAACGCCATGAGCACTAAGCACCGCACCGCTGTTATTGCCGATAGTCTCATGGACCATGGCTCCCGCAAACACCATCTGTCCGTACATAAGGCCACAGCCCGGATCGAAACCAGAGCCGCCAACCGTTACGCAAGAGAGCTGAATCGTGCCACCGCTCTGGATACCGCTGTAATGGCCGCAACCATCATCGGCATCGCTACGGCCACCTGGTTCCTGACCTCGATTGGGGTCATTTGAATCAACATAAGGAGAAAGAAATGAACATCTTAGAGAAAAAGATTGATGCACTGATGCGCTTCTGCGCCGCCGAAACCGATGATGCCCGGGATGAAGCGCTGAATGCAATACGGGATCTCCAGAAAGGATCTGCCGGGAATGACCTCGAAGTCGCCTCCATGAATGAGGATATGATGATCCGCCGTGTACTGCTTGAACTAGGCGTGCCGGATCATTTAAAAGGACATCAGTACCTCACGACCGCCATTGCTATGGTTATCAGCGATCCGGATGCCGTTCGAGGTATCACCAAGAAGTTGTACCCACAGTTGGCGGAAATGTATCGGACTACAGCCCCTAAAGTAGAACGGACAATCCGCCTCGCCATTGAAACAGCCTGGGATCGGGGCGATCAGGAAGCTCTGCGCAAATATTTTGGCAGTACCGCAAATCCCTTGAAGGGCAAATCTACCAATAAGGAATTTATAGTACGGGTAGCCAACGCTATTCGCACGGGGGTATGAGATGGCACTATTTACACCTGAGGAGCTCGAAGAGCTGCGCCGTGCTGATGAAGAGATTGAGGCGGATTTTCGACTGACGAATGAAGATCTCCAGAGAAGTAAGCAGCTGGACAGGGACGCAGCTCTGGAATCAAAGGATAATAAAGAGAGGCGGCTTGCCGCCCAGCAGAAGGCCTACCGTGAAGCCAACCGGGAGAACTACAACGCCTATATGCGTGAATACATGAAGAAGCGTAGGCTTGAAAAGCCACTGCCGCATAGCAGGAGGTGACAGAATGTACACAAGAAGATGCTCCTGCTGCGGTGCATACTTAGATCCTTGTGAGATCTGCGATTGCAGAAAAGAAAAAGCCGCCTCCGAAGCTGGAACCTTCGAAAGCGGCAAAGGACAAAAATCCACTAACACTCTACCACAATATCGGAGGAATGTCAAATGAAACTGTATATGAAATATAAAACTGCCACCAAGACCTGCTACCGTTTTGAGTCCGGTCGAGATGGTGGGAACCTGACTACCCTGTACTTGAAGAAGGCTGATGTGGACGCAGCAGGTATTGATCCTAGGAAGGGCATCACCCTGACCATCGAGGAGGGAACCGCCAATGCTGAAGGTTGATATTGATAAACACGGGGGGGGACGCAGTGTTCGTATTGAGGCGCAAGGCGGCATACTAGAGATTATGGCTGATATCGGTCAGGTGATCGGGAGTATCCATACACAGATTAAGAACGCTGATCCTGGCGCGGCGCGTGCGTACCGCCATGGACTTATTAACCTGCTAACCGACCCTGAAACTCCCATATGGAAAGACGATCCAAACGCCGATGGCGTAATGATCAAAATACCAAAACACAAGGAGGAAACATAATGTTTGAAATCAATGTAACCATCCACTGTCCTGATCTGGTAGCAGCTGCGCAGCTGCTGGCCAAGTGCACCGGCGCCGTAGCTCCTGCTCCGGTCGTTGCTTCCCCCATACCTGCAGCGGAACAGGTGCAAGCACCCGCACAGTTGCAGCACCCGGGGTCAAACCATACGACGAATGGGAACCCATTGAATCCGACGACGCCGTACTCCCATTCTGAAGCCCGGGCGTCTGTTTCGGCCGTTACAAATTCTGTGCCGTTGGCTCAAGCTCCTACATTTACCTTGGCAGAAATCAGCAAAGCCGGTGCGGATCTGATTGGCACAAACCCCGCGCTGCTGCCTAAGGTGAACGAGCTTCTGGCACAGTACGGTATCCAGACTCTGGACAAGCTTAAGCCTGACCAATTCGGTGCCTTTGCCACCGCGCTGCGTGGACTGGGGGCGAAAATTTAATATGCCTACACCGGAAAAACACGCGCTGCTATCGGCAAGTAGCTCGCACCGTTGGTTGAATTGCCCGCCTTCCGCAAGGTTGGCGGAGCAATTCCCCAAAACCACCAGCGCTTATGCTGAAGCTGGCCGATTGGCTCATGAGATTGCAGAGCTGAAGGCTCGGAAACATTTCCTGGAGCCTATGGGAACTCGTACCTTCAATGCTAGGATGAAAAAGCTGAGAGAAGATCCCAGCTACGACAAAGCAATGGACGCCAATACAGACACTTATCTGGAGTGCCTGAAGACGATTGCAATGTCCTTCGACCATGCGCCGCACGTAGCCCTGGAGACCCGGTTGGACTTTTCCTCGTATGTCCCGGAAGGCTTCGGTACAGCAGATGCCATTCTGATTGGCGAAAGACGTCTGGTCGTAGTTGACTATAAAAACGGTGCTGGTGTTCCTGTGGAGGCTGAAAATAACACTCAGATGATGTGCTACGGCCTGGGTGCCCTGCTTCTGTACATGCCGATTTTTGGCGCATCCATCGAAGTGGTAGAACTCTACATCGTTCAGCCTAATGCCGGTGGCATCAAGGACTGGAAGATCAGCACCCAGGATCTTCTGCTGTGGGGGACCGAATATCTGGCGCCAATTGCACAGCAGGCATATGCCGGTGAAGGTGATTGCTGTGCCGGCGACTGGTGCCGGTTCTGTCCCGCAAAAGCACAGTGCTCTGCCAGAGCCGCACAGATGCTGGGTCTTGAGCCTATTGCCTCTCCAGACGGATCCGGAGAAACCGTAAACCCTTCCATAATGACCGACACACAGATCGGTGAAGCATTGGCCCGAGGTCGGGCGCTGGTAGCTTGGGTCAAGGATCTGGAAGAATACGCTCTGGCTGCTTCCTTGAACGGGCAGCAAATCGCCGGCTTTAAGGTTGTCGAAGGGCGTGGATCCAGAGAGTGGACCGATACAGATGCCGCCTTTACTGCACTGCAGCAGCGGGGTATCAGTGAGGCTATGCTGTACGAACGCAAGCCGGTATCTGTCGCCGGTTTGGAGAAAGCCCTAGGCAAGAAAAACTTTTCCGAGGCAGCGGTGGATCTGGTCGTGAAAAAGCCGGGAAAGCCTGTGCTGGTGCCTGAGAGCGATCCCAGGAAGTCCTATAACGCTGCAGCAATCGCATTTGGGGCGGTCTGATGGCCAGAACGCTCTATTTCCTAGATGGTTCCCGCGAAGTGCTACTTGTTGAAGACAACGAGCACACGGAGCTGGGGCGCATCATCCGGGAGCGCCTTGGCAAAGATGCTGCTGAACTGTATGAAGAGGCTACTGACGCCAATATAGCTCTGGAGGATGAACTGAAGAGCTACGAAAGGTCTCTTGAAACCTACCATACCCAACTGACCGATGTAAGAGATGCTCTTCAAGACATCTTGAAATTCACCGGTAAGCTAAACTGCGAAAAGGTCAATCAATCGATCCGATCGCTTATTCAATCTATCGATAATCATCTGTAAAGGAGAAACCAAATGTCTGCAATTACTCTCAACAATGTTCGCTTTTCCTACCTGAATGTATTTCAGCCCAAGCCCCCCTTCAACAACCCCAACGGGGAGGCAAAGTTCTCTACCACGATCTTGGTCCCCAAGACCAACACCCAGGCCAAGGCCCTGATGGATCAGGCCATCGAAGCTGCGATCGTGGAAGGCACCGCTACCAAGTGGAACGGCGTCCGCCCGCCTCAGCCTGCAATCTGTGTCCATGACGGCGACGGCGTCCGTCCTAGTGACGGTATGAACTTTGGTCCTGAGTGTAGGGGCTGCTGGGTATTTACTGCATCCTGTAAGGCTGACCGGCCTCCCTTTGTGGTGGATGCCCAGGTGCAGGCCATCATTGATCCTACTCAGGTTTACTCCGGTATGTGGGGCAATGTTTCCGTTTCCTTCTTCGCCTATAACAGTGCCGGCAAGCGTGGTATCGGCTGCGGTCTGAACGGTCTGCAGAAGGTCCGGGACGATGAAGCTCTGGGCAACCGTGTTACTGCACAGGACGCCTTCCAAGCAGTCGCCGGCGCCCCTGCAGCTCCTGCTTATGGAGCCGCACCTGCTTATGGTGCTGTACCCAATTACGGGTATACCGCTCCTGCTGCACCTGCAGCACCGCAGATCAACCCCTTCACCGGTCAGCCTATGTAAATCATGGACAGTACGTATCACTGCCTGAATATCGACATTGAGACGTACAGCGACGTGGATATCAAAACAGCCGGGCTCTACAAATATGCGCAGAGCCCGGCTTTTGAAGTCCTCTTATTTGCCTACAGTCTCAATGGCGGCCCCAGGATCGTTGTGGATCTGACTGCCGGCGAAGCAATCCATCCGTTTGTGCTTGGCCTTCTCCAAGATCCGTGTTGCTTCAAGCTGGCCTACAATGCTGCCTTTGAATGGTACTGTCTGTCAAGGCACCTTCAGATGTCTGATGCAGAAACTATAGCATGGATCAGCCAATGGCGCTGCACACAGCTGCACGGTCTGTACTGCGGGTATCCTGCAGGACTGGAAGCTGCCGGCAAGGCTTTGGGGCTTCCTCAGGATAAACAGAAGATGGCAGCCGGCAAGGCGCTGATCAAATACTTCTGCGTGCCTTGTACGCCTACCAAGACCAATGGCGGCCGGACCCGCAATCTGCCACATCACGATCCAGATAAATGGGCACTGTTCAAAGAGTACAATGCTCAGGACGTGGTAACGGAGATGGAGATCGGAGGAATGCTCAGCGGTTTTCCTGTGCCGGCAGCGGTGCAGAAGCAGTGGGAGACTGATCAGCTGATCAACCTGCGCGGCGTTGCTGTGGATATCGAGCTGGTAGAAGGCGCCTTAGATCTGGATGCTGCAGCCCGGGCAGATTACCTGCAGGAAGCTGTGGAGATCTCCGGACTTAACAATCCAAACAGTGTTGGCCAGCTCGCAAAGTGGCTTCAGGAGGAAACCGGAGAAGAAGTCGAAAATCTCCGGAAGGATACTGTGTCGGAGCTATTGGGTAAGGACCTTCCCAGTGCAGCTGCCCGGCGGATGCTGGAGATTCGGAAGGAGCTGGGTAAGACCAGTAATAAAAAGTATAACGCCCTGGAGGTAGCTGTGTGCGCTGATAGACGTGTCCGTGGGCTGCTGCAGTTCTATGGCGCTAACCGGACAGGCAGATGGGCCGGCAGAATTGTCCAGCCCCAGAATCTTCCCCGTACATACATTGACGGAGATCTTCTGCCCCTTGCTCGGCAGCTGGTAGAGAGCCGTAACCGCAATGCTCTGCAGATGATATTCGGCAGCGTTCCGGATACTCTGTCCCAGCTCATCCGGACGGCACTGGTTGCAACTTCCGGCAGGATCCTGGTCGATGCAGATTTTTCTGCCATTGAAGCCCGCGTAATTGCATGGCTTGCAAATGAGGAATGGGTGCTGGAGGTTTTTCGGACGCACGGTAAGATTTACGAAGCTACCGCCAGTCAGCTCTATGGTGTGCCAATCGAGAAGATCAAAAAAGGCAACGAAGAGTATTCCCTCCGGCAATATGGCAAAGCTGCTACCCTCGCTCTGGGTTATCAGGGCGGATCCTCTGCGCTGATCACCGCCGGCCATCTTCCGAAGGAAACTCCGGAAGAGGAGCTTCTGGACATCCGGGACCGCTGGCGTAGATCTAACCCAGCCATTGTCCGTTTTTGGTACACTCTGGACGCTGCAGCACGCGAGGCAGTCGATACCGGCCGTAGTATTCCGCTGCTGGATGGACGCCTTGTTCTCGCTAGGGAAAGTGATCCTGCACATGGGCAGGACTTCCTGACGATCCAACTTCCCAACGGGCGGAAGCTTTTCTATGCAAAACCCCATATGTCCACAAACCGATTTGGCCAACCCAGTATCGGCTATTGGGGTATGGATCAGAAATCAAAAAAGTGGTCCCGCCTTGAAACCTACGGTGGGAAACTTGCGGAGAACATTACACAGGCGGTGGCCCGGGATTGCCTTGCTGAGGCAATTGACCGGCTGGAAGCTGCCGGCTATCCTGTGGTGTTCCACGTGCACGACGAAGTCGTGATCGAAGTGCCTCCGGAGAAGGCTCAGCTGGAGGATGTTGTACGGATCATGAGCCAGGTACCGGCCTGGGCGCAGGGCCTGCCCTTGAATGCTGAAGGTTGGACCAATGAATTTTTCAAAAAGGACTGAATCCAATGAAAGCTATTTTGAAGAAACCCGGTGAAGCTCCGGAGATTATCGAGGTCGATAACGACAGAAAAGCACTGTCGGAGATCATCGGTGGACGGCTGGAAAGCTTCACCTTCGCAACTGACGCTTGTGTATTATGCGACGAAGAAGGTTGGTTTAAGGACCTGCCGTTCAATGTTGAATTGATAGGCAACCAGTTCTTTGGACCCATCCTCTTGGTTGGTGTCAATGGTGACGAATTCTGTGACTTTCCTGTTCTCGACCCGTGGGTCGAGCGCCTGACCGAGTAACCCTTTTCAGGAGGGTGGATATGGAACAGGCAAAAGAAGCAATTATGTGCGCCGTCTGTGAGTTGTGCCATTATCCCTATGTATTGACAGACCAAGAAGATCTCGACGATATGTGCCTGAATTGCCCTGTCGAGAAGGTTGTGGAGGCGCAGCTGCGTAAGGCCGATGGGTAAACACATGTCTGATCGATCGACCGGCGCACGTGCAGCACAACTGGTCCGGGAAGCTGCCGGCACTGCCCACGGTGCTCTGATGGCCCAATTAAGAAAATTGGGTATCAAAAAGAACACATTCTTTGCTTGGGAGTCCGGAGAATCAACACCCAGCTTGTACACCGTGCAGGCAATGGCTCTGCACGGTTATGATGTGCTTTACATCCTGATTGGCCGCCGCGGTGCCTCAAACCGTGAATATCAAACGGGGGGGGGGGCGAGCTGAGATGAAGGTTATCAATGACGCATACTGCTCTGACTGCGTCTATTACGCCTGCAGTACTCGTACTTGCGATTATATTTTGATCGCCGGCCGGCGCCGCCCTTGTCCTGCAGGAGAAGGCTGCACCGAACGATACACAAGAAAGGAAGCAACTATGGCAAAAGCAACTTGGGACACGGCCGCAGCATACGATCTGTATTTGGCCGGAAAAAGTGATAAAGAGATCAGCGAGGCGCTGAATGTGCCGATTGGATCTGTGAGTTTTTACAGGAGAAAGCACTGGGGGGGGACACTCCGATCCCCGGTGAAGAAGCAGAAGGAGGTGGTCTCTGTGCCTGAAGTTATTAAAGAACCTGAACAGCAGTCGCAGCCTGTTGTGCGGCCGGATCCGACGGATATGTTCTCCGTCATGGAAGCCGCCACCGGTGAGCTGAAGGGTATCCAGGCGATCTGCACCGCCAATGCCATCCAGAGCCTGTGGAACTGGAAAAGTATTTACGACCTGCAGCGCGCACGCGCAAGTATTGATTATCTTTTGAAGAAGTTGGGTGAAGGAGAATGCAGCACGACAGACAAATAACCATTACCGTCGGTGCTAACCGGAGGGCAACGCAATGGCAGCCGCAGACGATGCTGCTGTCTGAACTCTATACTCGGCTGGGAGTACCAGCACGTGGTCGTGAGTCTTTGGCTGAATATCTTCGGCTGCCCAAAAGCCAGCAGGACGATCTGAAGGACGTCGGCGGTTTTGTCGCCGGAGCACTGAACGGCCCACGCAGAAAAGCAAATGCCGTGGCAGGCAGAGATCTGCTGACCCTTGATCTGGACAATATTCCTGCAGGCGGTACGGCCGATGTACTCCGCCGTGTGGAGGGCTTAGGCTGCGGATACTGCATTTATTCCACCCGCAAGCATATGGCGTCAGCTCCGCGGCTGCGGGTGCTGCTGCCTCTGGATCGAACCTGTACTGCAGATGAATACGAGCCTTGCGCTCGGCGCATGGCAGAGTACATCGGCATGTCCCTGGCCGATCCTTCCACCTTCGAGGCCAGCCGGCTAATGTACTGGCCCAGCAGCTGCGCAGATTCAGAGGTGGTCTACTACACTGCAGATAAACCTATGCTGTCCACCGATGGCTTGCTGGCTACATACACCAACTGGCGTGATTATACCTCCTGGCCCACCGTGCCCGGTGCCATTGCACCGGCGCGGCTGGCAGCCAAGCAGGGAGATCCTCTGGCAAAGAAAGGTGCGGTTGGCGCCTTCTGCCGGATCTATGATATTGAGGCGGCAATGGATCTGTTCCTGCCCGGGGTCTATGAATCCGTGGACACAATGCCCGGCAGATTCACCTTCACCGGCGGTTCGACCACCGGCGGCGCTGTTCTGTACGATAACGGAAGATTCCTGTTTTCCCACCACGCTACTGACCCTTGCGGCGGCAAGCTGGTGAACGCCTTCGATATGGTTCGCCTGCATAAATTCGGGGATAAGGACGATGCTGCGGCTCCGGAGACGCCTACCAACCGGTTGCCGTCCTACACCGCAATGTGTGAGCTGGCGTCTTCGGATCCGAAAGTTGCGGGCCTGCTTCTGGATGAGCGCTGGGAAAAAGCGCAGGAAGCATTCGGCCCGGTAGAGCCGGCATCGGAAGGAGCTCCGGAAGACAACGGGAGCTGGCGTAGGTTACTTAAAGCCAACTCTCGCGGTGAACCTGAGAAAACCATGTTTAATCTTAAAACTCTCTTGCTCCACGACCCAAAACTGGCGGACCGGCTGAAGCTGAATCTGTTCTCCGGGCGTATAGACATTGTTGGATCAATCCCCTGGAAGCGCCCTGGTGATACAAGCACATGGGGTGATGATGATACCGCGCAGCTGCGGATATACCTGGAGCCCTTCTTTGGGAAGGTTGCCAAAAACGACGTGATCGATGCCCTTGCAGCTGCAGCCAGTGATCAAGCGTATCATCCTGTGCAGGAGTATCTGGAAGCCTTGCAGTGGGACGGTAAGACCCGATTGGACCGACTGTTCATTGATTACCTGGGCGCTGAAGACACCGCCTACACTCGTGCTGTGACCCGCAAGGCCTTCGTAGCGGCCGTTGCCCGGGTAATGAGACCCGGATGCAAGTACGATACAATGCTGGTCCTGGTAGGCTCTCAGGGCCGCCACAAGTCCACCATACTGGCAAAGATGGGCGGGGAGTGGTTCTCGGACAGCCTCCGTACTTTCGGCGATAAGGACTCTATGGAGACCATACAGGGAACCTGGCTCAATGAGGTTGCAGAAATGCAGGCAATGAGTAAGGCTGACGTGGACGCCGTCAAAATGTTCCTTAGTAAGACCAATGACTACTACCGTGCAGCCTATGGCCGGTACACGGCTGATCGGCCGCGGCAGTGCGTGTTCTTCGGAACGACCAACAGTAAGGAATGCCTAGTAGATCTAACAGGCGGCCGCCGGTTCTGGGTCGTGGATATCGATCAGCAGCTCCGGACAAAAAATGTGTTCCAGGATCTTGACGATGAAAAGGACCAGCTGTGGGCTGAAGCTGTGGCGTACTGGCGTCTCGGCGAGGCATTATATCTTCCCCAAGATCTGGAAACAGTTGCCCGGCAGGTTCAGGAGGAACACCGTGCACGGCACCCGTGGGAAGGTCTGATCCACAATTACCTGCAGCAGGAGATTCCTGCAGACTGGATGAAGTGGGATCTGCTGCAGCGTCAGTCATGGCGCAGTGGCGGACTTCGGTACGAAGGCAAGCTGGAACCTCGGGACAGAATTTGCGCTGCAGAGATTTGGTGCGAGGTCTTGGGCAAACTCCGCGGGGATATGCGGCAACGGGATACCCGGGAGATCAACGGCCTGCTTGAAAGGGTCCCTGGATGGTCTTGCACCGGTGTGAGGGAGTCTGGAAAACCCTACGGCAAGCAGCGATGCTTTGAGCGAAAAACGGCAACAGTTGAGTAGCAACAGCCGCAAAAAGGGCAACAGATTGACGGCAACAGTTGCAACAGATTGATTTTCAAAGTGTTGCCGTGAAAAAACCAGTAATACCAACGAAAAACAACAGATGCAACAAAAGCAACAGTTTATATAAAATAAAAAAATTAAGAGGGATTAGAGGGGTATATACCCGCCTAATACGCCTAATGCGCATGATGTACGCGCACGTGCGGGCGCGCACGCGTACGCGAGGAGGACAAAAATGAAAGAATCAACGATTGAAGCCCGTCTTGTGAGGGAGGTTAAGAACCTGGGTGGGCTATGCTATAAATTCATTTCGCCCGGAGCGCCCGGTGTCCCAGATCGGATTATCATTCTCCCGGGTGGCCGCGTGGTGTTCGTAGAGCTGAAGACAGAAATCGGCAGACTTGCGAAGATCCAGAAGTGGCAGATTGAGGAGATGAGAAAGCGCGGTGCCGAGATTTGCGTGCTGAAAGGAATGGAACAGGTGCTGGCATTTCTTGAGGAGGTAAAAACAAATGCAGTTTGTACCGCATAGCTACCAGGAGTTCGCCATCAACCGGATCATCAGCGACGCCTGCCTTGGCCTTTTTCTGGAAATGGGTCTCGGCAAGACTGTTATTTCCCTGACAGCTGTTAACGAACTGCGGTACAAGCGATGGGCAGTATCCCGCTGCCTGGTGGTAGCACCTAAGAAGGTGGCAGAGGCCACGTGGACCAAGGAAGCACAGAAGTGGGATCACCTGCAGCACCTTCGGATCGTGCCAGTGCTGGGATCTGCAGCAAAGCGCATCCGGGCATTGAACACCCCCGGCGATGTGTGGATCACCAACCGGGAGAATATCCCCTGGCTGGTGGAGTACTACCGGAACGACTGGCCATTCGATATGGTGATCCTGGATGAATCGTCCAGCTTTAAGAATCCGCAAAGTAAGCGGTTCAAGGCACTGAAGATGGTGAGACATCTGATCAAGCGGATTCTGGAGCTGACCGGCACGCCAGCGCCCAACGGACTGGAGGATCTGTGGGCGCAGATATATCTGCTTGATGGCGGCGCAAGACTGGGGAAAACGATCTCCAGCTTCCGGGATGCCTTTTTTACACAGGACTACGCACACCCCGGGCAGATGTACCGTACTTATTCCCCCCAGACCGGAGCTGACGCCAGGATCCGAAGTGCGATTTCCGATATCTGCATCAGCATGAAAGCGGGGGACTACTTAGATCTTCCGGATTTTATCGAGGACATTGTACCGGTGGTGCTGGATGAGAAAGCCCGGAAGGCCTACAACAAGCTGGAGCGTGAAATGTTACTTGAGGTAGATGAGCAGACCGTCACTGCCGGCAGTGCTGCAGTCCTGAATGGAAAGCTGTTGCAGCTGTGTAGTGGCGCCGTTTATGACCTGTCTGGAGAAGCTGCGCAGATCCA
>JAZONA010000010.1:0-9070 GCA_045654265.1 Faecousia sp. | reverse complement strand
GGGGGATTGTCACTACGAGTACACCCCCTCCGTCCCGGCTTAACGCCGTAACACCTCCCCTTACACAGGGGAGGCTTTCCGCTGCGGCGGGACTGGACATAGCGAAAGCTTTTTGGAACCCCCAGCCGTGCTGGGGGTTTTCTTATACAATAAAACCGGCAGAGCCAATGGCTCTGCCGGTTTTATTCTATCAAATCACTGTCCAAATCGGATTAGGCCTTAGTCAGCTGGAAACCCAGAACGGCGGTGTCATCCAGATCAAACAGCAATTCAGCGTTGATGCCGGACTCTGCAACAGGGGCAGAGATGGTGCTCAGTTCTGCGGGGATCTCAGCTACGGCAGCGCCGTTGGCAGTCAGCTCGGTGGTGGTCATCACCACGGAACACAGCATGGCCTTCTGAATCTCGAAGGTGCCCTTGGCAACATAAGCAGCTACATCAGCACCAGCTTCGCTGACGGTCAGCACGAAGGCGTTGCCCTGCAGCTCCAGAGTGGCAGTGTAGTCCTTCTTAGCTTCGCTGGTGGCGGTGGCGGAGAACTTGCCGCTGACTTCCTCTGCGTACAGGCTCAGATCCACTGCGTTAGGAACCATCTGAGAGATGGGGAACTTAACCTGCATGACGTAGTTTGCCAATGTGCCTTCCACGGCTGCAGCGCCTTCTGCGGAGGACTGGAAGGTGAACTTTCCGTTGGCAAAGGTGTAGGTGCCTTCCTCGGAATAATCAACGGTGGCGGGGTCAGAGGTGCTGGCGGTGGAGAACTTGTAACCACCGAAAGCATCCAGCTCCAGCTTGGTCAGGTAAGACAGGGTCATCATGGGACCCATCTGCTTCTTATACAGACCGGCATAAACACCTGCCTGATCGGCATATACACCCAGACGAGCCTCGACCTCCTGTGCCGCGGAAGCCATCGTGGACAGCTTGAAGGCGGCCTTGATGGTCTTGTCGGCAATGGTGCCTTCTACAGCGGTGGGAGCTTCGACGGCTTCACCGTCAACACTCCGCGCAGTGAAGGAGATCTTCTGGCCGTCTACGGCAAAGGAGCCGGTCTCGGTGCGGGTATAAACGTTACCCATCATGGAGAAGGAGGAGCTGAAGGTATATTCCAGACCGTTGCCCAGAACCAGCTCATAGCTATACAGAACGGAACCGGCCATGGCGGAAACCTTCTCATATTCACCCAAATAGGTGCCCTGCAGGTCCTCATGGGCAATGATCTTTGCGGTGGGGTACTTGCCCTCATCTGCATTGGGGGACAGGCTGGCGGCACCGATGGGAATATTGGTGGAGAACACCATATTCTTGCCTTCCATGGTGAAGGTAGCGGTCTTGGGGGCTTCGGAAGTGGAGTCGGAGTAGACGAACATATAGGTGCCGTCCTTGCTGCCGACAGAACCTTCACCCTTCACGGTGGCATAATCTCTTGCAGTAGAGATGACGAACTTGCCGTCAGCGGTGACCTTGATGTACCACTTCATGGGCATGCCCAAATTGGAGCCGTCCAGCAGGTATTCGCCGGCAATGTCTGCATACTTATCATCGCTGTTATTGCTATTATTGTTGTTATCGCCAGCGTCTCCAGAAGGCGTAGAGGCTTGGGGATTAGGATCCTTGGGTGCAGGGGTGCAAGCTGCGAAGGTCAACAGCATAGCAAACACCAAAAGCATTGCTATTGTCTTAAATATGTTCTTCATGATATCAAAATCCTTTTTGAAGTATTTTATACACCGATGGTGTACGAATATCCTAATCATAACGCACAAGCACCATAATGTCAATTGCTATTTTGTAATTCGTACAAGAGCAATTGTTCTGCAGAAAAAAACAATTTATGACGGGCATTTCGCCGCGCTTTATTGACAAGGGGCGATCTTCGTGCTAATATTTATACTATCTATTATATTTTATGCAGTATCGGTTGCGGATACTGCAGATTTAGGAGGTTTACCTATTATGAAAAGCGCAGAAAGTTTCTTCAAGTGGGCATTTGACACCCGAGGCAAAACCGTCATGGCTCTGAACAATGGTGAGGAGATTTCCAAAGAAAAGATGTTCCTTAGCTTTTGCTCCCACGACCCCGCATTTGTTTCCAATGGCCCTGCCGGCCTGAATGCCAGCATCAAGGGCATCGGCTTCCTGCCTAAGCCCGAATACCTGGAAGAGACTCTGGAAGCCTACTTAAAGCACATCGACTCCTTCGATCCCGGTGACAAGACCTACTCCAAGAGAGGTCTGGAGCTTTTGGTCAAGTATATGTACAGCCCCGAAGCCAGAGAAAGAATCGACTTTACCAAGTTCGGCACCCTGGAAATGGCTAAGAAGCATAGCTATGCAAACTACAAAGCCAACCCCGAAGCAACCGTCATTTTCTATCAGCCCCCCATGATCTCCTATGAGCTCAGAGGTAAGATTGAAATCATCGACGAATGTGATTCCGGCAAGAGAGAGCTTTATCAGCAGATGATCAACGCACAGCACGATGTGTACCATCATCCGAATAAGGACATCTGGATTGATCGTCCTGCATACCTGTTCCACATTGAAGAAGTGTATGACAATTCCGCCACCCGTGACGGCTTTGGTACCCAGATGCTTTATCCGTACTAATTCAGGATATGCTCCTTCCGGACTGCCAGTTTGGAAGGAGTAGCTTCTTTTCGGAGGTTTTTATGAAACACTACATACGCAGAACATTAGCAATGCTGCTGATGCTTGCGATGGTGCTGCCTCTTTGCGCGTGCGCCGGAAATAACAACTCCCAGCGGCGATCAGACAAGACCAATACCTTGTATGTGGGCTATGTGGGAACATCCTTCCCCAGTTCCTATATGCCATGGCAATCCAGAGATGGTATCGCTCCTACGATCTCCAGTATTCTTTACAGCACCTTGTTCTCCTATGATGATCTGACCGGCATTTATGAGCCCCTTTTGGCGGATAACTGGTGCTATACAGACAAGCAAGGCAATCCGCTGACCAACGAGGATGGTTCCATTGACTATACACTGGTGGCGGAAACCTATAAAGAGGAGCAAACTCTGCCCAGCACCCACAAGAAAAAGTACATGGTCGTCCGGGTGGAGCTGAACAAGAATGCAAAATGGTCGGACGGCACGCCCGTCACCGTAGACGATGTGTATTTCTCTTTGGATCTTTGTGCCAACAACAAGCTGTCCAATCACGCCGGTGCGCTGGCATGGGTCAATGACCTGAAGCATAAGTATGACGAGGGCGTTAAAAAGTCGGACGGTCTGTTTACCTATGATTACAACCCCAATGGCTATCCCATCTCCCAGGAGGAGAAAGATACCGTTATTTATATGCATGTGGACACCGTTATGGGTGCAGTGGCATCGCTGTTTACCACGATTCTGATCCTGCCCAAGCATATCTGGGCGGACAAGATTTCAGCAGAAATGCCCATTAACAGCACTTCTCCCAGCGACGAGCTGACTTATTTATATCAGTATCCCATTGGGTGCGGCCCTTATGTTTTGGATCGGGAGGGTACCAACTCCGCCCAGATCACCCTGAAACGGAACCCGAATTATTTCCGCAAGGCAGAGGATGGCAGCGATCTTTATAAGGTAGACACCATTAAATTTATACTCTACCAAGATAAAAATGTGGCGATTTTTGCAATTAAGAAGGGCTATATTGATATTTTGGACAGCTCCATCCCGGCCAATTACCGCACCTTGTTTGAAAAAGAAAAGAATATTGAGGTATTCTCTGTACCCAACACCTATGCCAATTGCTTGGTGCTGAATGTCAATCCGGTTGAGGGTCAGCAAAACGAGATCCGGGGCTTGCTGGGCAATGAGGATTTCCGCAAGGCCATTGCCTTAAGCATCAATCAGGAAGAATTGATTAACCGATGTCTGGACGGCGCAGGCTCTACCTACTCTGCCGGTCTGGTTTCCAACACGCTGGAGAGCATGTACAATCCTGAAAGCGATATTCTGCGGGGGGATTACGAAGCGCGTCTGGCCCAGGCCAATGCCATTCTAGATCGTTTTACCACCCAAAAGGATGAACTGGGTTACCGCATCTATAACGGCAAGCGCATCAGCTATGAGGTGCTGGGCAATCCCGGCGAGCAGGACACCATCAGTTATCTGCAGATTCAGCTGCAGAAGATCGGCATTGAGCTGAAGTATGCCCCTTCCGGTAACTCTCCGGAGAACACGTACCTTTACCATAGCCGGTTCGATATGACCCTGCAGGGTGTTACCTTCTCTCTGGGCACGGTGGATATTATGCTCAATGCCCACTTTGTGAACCTGAATAAGTCCTCCAATTACGGAAGACTTGTCAACGAAGAGCTGGCCGCCAAGATCAGCAAAATGCGAAACACCTTGAACCTTGACGAGAAGAATGGGCTGCTGCGAGAGATCCAAGCGGATGTGGCCAATCTGTACTACAAAATCCCGCTGTACAGCGCCAATGTAACTTCCGTTGCCCGGACGGATCGGTTTACCGGATATGTGGTGGGCCCATCCCAGACGGCATTCTCTTTGGAAACCCTCCGGCATCTTGCGTTCGTGGGAGGTTAAGTATGAAACTGAGTTATGTTTTTCAACGAATTCTCCTGACGATTTTTATTTTCGCCGTGGTGATGACCCTGAACTTCTTCATCCCCCGTCTGGGTGTGGAGGATCCCGCAGAGCGATACTATCCCCCTCAGGGCAATATGAGTGATGTGGAATACGACATTATCAAAGAGCTGACCCGGGAACAGTACGGTCTGAACGGAACCACTTGGGAGCAGTACACTCGTTACGTCGACAAGCTTCTCCATGGTGATCTTGGAAACTCTATGCGAAGCGGCTCCCCAAAGGTTGTCGACTTGATCGCCGAGCGGGTTCCTTGGACGTTGGTGCTTTCCGTATCCACGATGCTCATCGGTTTGATCTGCGGTCTCTTATTTGGCGCATTTGCCGCTTGGAAACGGGGCAGATGGCCGGATTTGATGTTGCTTAACGCCTCTACCTTCACAACCGCACTCCCCAGTTTCTTTATTGCCCTGCTTCTTACATATTTTCTGGGTTTTGAACTGGAGTGGTTGCCGGCCTATACTGACTCCAATATGGTCGCCAGCTTTGATTGGTCATGGGATGCTATTATGAATGTGGCATATAATGCGGCCCTGCCGGTGATGAGCACCGCCTTCGGCAGCATCGTTGGCTACGCCCAAACCACACGAAACAGCGTGATTTCCGTTTCCAACGAGGATTTCATCCTCACAGCCCGATCCAAGGGCATCTCCAACAGTGCTGTTTTGTATAAGCACACCCTGCGAAATGCCTTGCTGCCCATTGTCACCAGCTTCGGCATGAGTGTCAGCGGTCTGATCGGTGGCTCTGCGGTTATCGAGCAGATCTTTAACTGGAATGGTATGGGTACTTTGTTCCTGGAGGCAAACAACACAAATGACTATCCGCTGATGATGGGCATTATGCTGTTTATGTCCGGCTTTGCCTTGGTGGCAAACCTCATTACGGATTTGTGCTACAGCCTTCTTGATCCCAGAGTTACGGTAGGTGGAAACAGATGAAAAAATTTACCGAAAAACTGAAAAAGAATGTTCTGATTTCCCTGCTGATTAAGCTTTGGAAACACCCCAAGGGACGGCTGGGTCTGATTATCGTTGCGTTCCTTGCCTTTGTTGCGATTTTTGCATCGGTGCTAGCTCCATATAACCCCTATGATGTAACCCAGCGAGCTGCCAAGGGACTGACACCCAGCTGGGAGCATCCTTTGGGCACCACCATCACCACCGGTCAGGATATTTTGAGTATGCTGATCTATGGCACTCGGGTTTCTCTGTCCATCGGTATTATCACCGGTCTTTGTATTGCCTTTTTGGGTGCGTTTATGGGCATTTTGGCGGGATATGTAGGCGGTATTGTAGACACCATCATTATGCGCTTGGTGGATATCATGCTGGTTATTCCCACCCTGCCGCTGATCATTGTGCTGACGAATATCTTCGGCAAGTCTTATTTTATGATTGTGTTTATTTTCACAATCTTCGGCTGGCAGGGTCTGTCCCGTGTGATCCGATCCCAGGTGCTGGTGCTGAAAAATACCAACTATATCAAGGCCGCTGAGCTTGCCGGTGCATCAAAAGCCAGAATTATGTTCAAGCATATTTTGCCGGGTGTTGCCCACTTGCTGATTATGTCCACGGCCATGACCAGTGCCGGTATCATGGTGGCCGAGGCCGGTCTTAGTTTTTTGGGACTGGGCGACCCCACCGCCATCAGCTGGGGCAAAATGCTGGCTGAGGTTCAAAGCGGTGGTGCCCTGCTGTTCGGTCATTGGTGGTGGATTGCCGCCCCCGGTATCGGTATCTTCCTGTCCATCTTCGCCTTTATGCGAATTGGTATGGCAATGGAGGAGATTTTTAACCCCAGAATGAAGCAAAACGGTGCCAGCTATAAGCTGTTCAAGTCTCTCAGCGGTACATACATCCAAGAGGTCTTTGATTCCATGAACGAAGAGGAACAAACAGCGAAGGGAGCAGAGGTATGACAAAAGAATTGATGCTGAAATTGCGCAACCTGAAGGTCATCTTCCCCAACGCCATGGGTGTAGTCAAGGCGGTCGAGGGCATTGATCTGGATATCCACAAGGGCGAATTTGTTGCTCTTGTGGGCGAAAGCGGCTGCGGTAAGAGTGTCACCAGCTTGGCGATTATGAAGCTGCTGAATACCCCTCCTGCTCTGATTAGTGTGGATGAGCTGTGTGTGGGCGGCGAGGAACTGAAGGATTATTCCAACAAGAAGATGCAGGATATCCGCGGCAAGAAAATCTCCATGATCTTCCAAGACGCCATGAGCGCTCTGAACCCGGTTATGACCGTTGGTCGGCAAATTCAGGAGGTATTCCTCACCCAGAAGGATATCTCCAGGAAAGAGGCTAAAGCGCGGGCCATTAAGGCACTGGAATTGGTTGGCATTCCCGAGCCGGCCAGACGATACAATGCATTTCCACATCAGCTTAGCGGTGGCTTGCGTCAGCGTGTTTTGATTGCCATGGCGTTCGCCTGCAATCCGGAGTTGATCATTGCCGATGAGCCAACCACAGCACTGGATGTAACCATTCAGGCCCAGGTGCTGGATGTATTGAAGCGAATGCAAAAAAACCATGATACCGCCTTGCTGATGATTACCCACGACCTTTCCATCGTGGCCAACATGGCCGATACCATCTGCGTCATGTACTGCGGTAAAATCGTGGAGAAATCTCCGGCCTATGAGCTGTTCAAAAAGCCTTATCATCCCTATACCAAGGGTCTGCTGGGCGCCATTCCCAAGCTTTCTGACCAGCGACATGTGTTCGTACAGATCCCCGACAGCGTACCCAATCCCATGAACAAACCTAAGGGCTGCTACTTCCACCCCCGATGCGCCTATGCCACGGATAAATGTCGGGAGTGCATGCCGCCTCTGCGAGATGTTGGTGGCGGCAGAATGGTGCGCTGTTTCCACAGCTTGGAGGAGTGAGTATGGAAGAGAAAAAGAATGTTATCATCAAAACGGAAGATTTGAGCGTTCATTTTCCCGTGAAAAGCATCAACCCCTTCAATCGCAAATATGTCAAAGCAGTTTCCAATGTTTCTCTGGAGATCCGGCGAGGGGAAACCTTCGGTTTGGTGGGCGAAAGTGGCTGTGGTAAGAGTACCTATGCCAACGCCCTGCTGGGTATGGTGAAGCCCACAGGCGGCAAGGTGATTTTTGAAGGGCAGGATTTGAATGCGCTGCCCGACAAAAAGTTCAAAGAGCTGCGGCGGAATATGCAGATGATTTTTCAGGATCCTTTCAGTTCCCTGAACCCTCGGTTTGATTTGTTGGAGATCATTGGCGAGCCCATGGTGATCCGGGGTGGTTATACGGCTCAGGAGATTGAAGATCGGGTGGTGGAAATGCTGGAATTGGTGGGCTTGTCCCGGCAGGATCTGCATCGGTATCCCTCGGATTTCTCAGGCGGTCAGCGTCAGAGAATCGGTATCGCCCGAGCCATTATCCTGAATCCCTCTTTCCTGGTTTGCGACGAGCCGGTGTCTGCGCTGGATGTGTCCGTTCACGCACAAATTCTCAATCTTTTGGGGGATATCCAAAAGAAGAGCGGCATAACCTATTTGTTCATCTCACACAATCTGGCAGTGGTCAAGAGCATTTGCGACCACATGGCGGTGATGTATTTGGGCAATATCGTGGAGTGCGGCTCTACCCAAAAGATCTATGACAACACCCTGCATCCCTATACAAAGGCTCTGCTGTCTGCGGTGCTGGATATTGATGTGGATAATCCCCGTGAGCGGATCATTCTTCAGGGTGACATTCCCAGCCCTATTTCGCCCCCGGCAGGCTGCCGCTTCTGCCAAAGATGCCCCAATGCCACGGAGATTTGTCACAATGTACCCCCAAATCTGGTGGAAATTGAGCCGGATCATATGGTTGCCTGCCACTTACACCCGGAGTGCAGACCATAATGAAGAAGAATTTTTACTTATTCATCGCAGCCATTGTGCTGACCTTCGGCTTGATTGCAACGTTGCAATTTGTGGAGGTTCCGTGGTTCTTTCTGGTGCTTCTGGCTATGCACGGAGGCGTGTTTTTGTTTATTTTCTCCAAGAAGCGTTTCAAGGCACAGGGGTGTGATGTGACTCGGTTTTATTCGCTGGAATATAAGCTGCTGGCACTGTATTTGCCCATTCTTGCCCTGAAGGTGCTGTCATCTTTGAATGTTCTGCATTTTGATGCCACGCTAAAAACGGTGCTGATCCTGTCGGTCACAATCCTTTCTTTGATTGTCAGCGCAGGAAACACGGCAAAAATGTACAAGTACCTGAAAACAGCATCCCAATCATAACCATCGGTCGCAGATGGGGGAAAATATCAAAGTTTACCGGATAAAAAAGTCAAAACCTCCGGCTAAGCCGGAGGCTTGATTAAGCCCTAGAAGGGCATTTTACAGACTATTGCCCCTAAAGGGGCCCCGAATGGTTTGCCGACCGCATCCCTTTCTCGGGCCGCCCCTTAAGGGGCATTTTCTATGC
>JAZONA010000009.1:0-6758 GCA_045654265.1 Faecousia sp. | reverse complement strand
GGGCCACGAAGCTTCAGATCCTCCTCGGCAATCTTGAAGCCGTCGGTGGTCTTGCACAGAGCCTTCAGCCGCTGGAGGGTTTCGGCATTTTTATTGTGAGAGGTCAGAATGCAGAAGCTTTTCGCACTGCCACGACCCACTCGACCGCGAAGCTGATGAAGCTGAGAAAGGCCAAACCGGTCTGCGTCTTCAATGACCATCAGTGTTGCGTTGGGCACGTCCACGCCCACCTCGATCACCGTGGTAGCCACCAGAATGTCCCCCTGCCCTGCCGCAAAGGCATTCATCACCGCTTCTTTCTCCGCACCCTTCATCTGGCCGTGGAGAAGCATCACCCGCAGGTCAGGAAATACGGTTTTTTCCAAGGTTTCCGCCCAAACTTCGGCGGATTTGATGCCCAATTCTTCATTTTCCTCCACCGCAGGACACACCACGAAGCATTGGTGTCCCTCATCCACCTGCTTGCGGATGAAGGCATTGATCCGCGCCCGGTAGCTTTCGCCAACAAGGAACGTATCCACCGCCTGCCGTCCGGGAGGCAATTCGTCCAAAATCGACACATCCAGATCCCCGTACATAATCAGCGCCAGGGTTCTGGGAATGGGGGTTGCGGACATCACCAGCACATGGGGCGCATTGCCTTTCGCCGATAGCTTGCTCCGCTGGGCAACGCCGAATCGGTGCTGTTCGTCAGCAATGACCATGCCCAGATCGTTGAACACCGTAGCATCCGTCAGCAGCGCATGGGTACCCACCGCCAGATCAATTTCGCCGGCGGCGATAGCCTCCCGAATTTGCCGTTTTTCCTTTTCTTTCATGGAGCCGGTGAGCAGTGCCACCCGAAGCCCCAAAGGCTCGAAAAGTTTTGACAGCGACTGATAATGCTGCTCCGCCAGAATTTCCGTAGGTGCCATCAGCGCCGCCTGACGGCGATTGTTTGCCGCCAAATAGGCCGCCGCAGCAGCCACCATGGTCTTACCGCTGCCCACATCGCCCTGCACCAGCCGGTTCATGGGAACGCCACGGCTCACATCGGCACGAATCTCGTCGATTGCCCGCAGCTGCGCCCCGGTGAGCCGGAACGGAAGTCCGGCATAGAAGGGCTCCATGGATACATTTTCATAAGGAATGGTCTTTTTCCCGGAACGGGAGGCCCGTAGCAGCGCCAAGCCTGCGGAAAACACGAAAAATTCCTCAAACACCAGCCGCCGCTTGGCAAGCTCCGCTTCCTGCATGGAAGTAGGCTCGTGGATGGCATAATACGCCCGCTCCGCAGGCAGGATGCCATACTCCCGGCGCACCTGCTCGGGAATGATCTCCGGAGGAGGATCGCAAATCGCCAAGGCTTGCCGGACAGTCCGCAGCATCACCGCATTGGAAAGTCCCGCAGTCAAAGGATACACCGGCAGCACCCGACGGGTGGTCACCGGAGCACTGTCCAGAGACTCAAATACCGGATTGGTCATACCATAGCCCATGTAATCTCCGGTAATGGTGCCATAGAAGATGTATTCCTTGCCGTACTGGAGGTTTTCTGCGGCAAAGCGGTTGTTGAAAAAGGTCAGATTCAGCCGTGCGGAATGATCCGCCACCTGCACCTTGGTCAGATCCAGTCCCTTGCGGATGTGATTGGTACGAGGGGTGTTCATCACCATGGCCTTGAAGCAGGCAGGCTTGTCTATCTCCAACTGGTCCACCGTCAAAAGCCGGGTACGATCCTCGTAGCCCCGGGGGAAGTGGCAGATCAGATCCCGGAGGGTGAAAATATTCAAATTGGCGAATTGCTTAGCCTTCGCCGGCCCCACACCTTTTAATATAGTAATCGGATCCGATAATTTGGCCATGGTTACACCTCCCTGCAATTTATAGGTAATATGAAAAAACTCCCTCCGGAAAACGGGAGGGAGATATTTTCAGAGAAATCAAGCCAGCTTGTTCAGCTTCAGGGTCATGCTGCTCTTCTTGCGGGCAGCGTTGTTCTTGTGCAGAAGACCCTTCTTGCAAGCCTTGTCCACTGCGGTAACGGCAGCCTTGTAGGCAACCTCAGCAGTAGCCTTGTCGCCGGACTCCAGAGCAGCGTCGTACTTCTTCAGCACGGTCTTCAGAGCGGACTTGTCGGCCTTGTTCTTCTCGTAAGCGATCTTGGAAGAAATGACATCCTTCTTAGAGGACTTAATGTTGGGCATGTTCACACCTCCTGTTCTCATAGGTTCATACAGTTACACATTATAGCGTCTTTTTCCAGAAAATCAATACCTTTTTGCAAATTTTTTTAACTTTTCTTCCATGCACAGCTTTGGGGGTTTGTCAAGACCTTTTTTTGCCCCGGTTTTGTCAAATTGGTGGTTTTGTTTTCGGGTGAAAAAGTACGAAAGCCGTCGAATTCCGCCGTAACATATTATGTCAACTACTTTGGAATATCACTTGTGGAAAACGGTTGTGGAAAAGTCTGTGGAGATTGTGGAAAAGTTCCGGTTTTCCACAGGTATTTCCGGAAAATGCCCACCTCAGACACCTGCGTAACTATACAAAAAACGATGCATAAACCCATCCATAATCAAAATAATGCGTGTTACGTCACCGGGTTGATTCGGTAACCTCCCTCCCGAAATGGGGCTGAATTGTTCAAACAATGGCGTTTCAAGCCGAAACCTCCCCCTCCATTTTTTCATTTCCCGGCACTATTTTTGTGAAAATGGCACAAATCTCGCCCAGCCGACGTTCTCCGGTACAGCTTACCAAGCCCATACCATTGTCAGAAAATGTATGCAATAAATAAACTCAGCATAATTGACATTTTCACGGGTATCTAATATAATAATTATTGTTAAAATGCACAATTATCACACATGAAGGGATGGAATCCTATGAAGCGATTGACAAAATACCTGGCATTTCTGCTGATTCTGGCCATGGCAGTACAGCTTCTGCCGGCAGTGAGCTTTGCACAGCCGACTGAAACGGTGATACTGAACAAAAACGGCTTGACTGCAAATGTGGAGGACGGCGCGATTTTGCACACCTGGTGCTGGTCCTATGCCACAGTGAAGGAGAACATCTCCGAAATTGCGGCAGCCGGCTTCTCAGCCATTCAGGTCTCCCCGCTTTCCTTATGTAAAGAGGGCGGCAAGCAGATCAACGGCGGCTGGTACTGGCATTATCAACCGGTGGACTACCAGGTATTTGGCAATTACCAAATGGGTACCGTGGATGACTTCAAGGCCATGTGCCAGGAGGCCCACAAGTACGGCCTGAAGGTAATCGTCGACACGGTAATCAACCACTGCACCTCCGACTATGGTGCCATCTGCCACACCATCACCGACGGCTTTGGCGGCGAGCCCTTCCACACCCACGAAGCTGCCAACTGGTCGGAGGTGGATCGTTATGAAGAGACCCAGTATCCCCTCAGCGGTCTGTATGACTGGAACACCCAGCGGCAGGACGTGCAGGACTACATAAAGAACTTTTTGATGAAGTGCGTGGAATACGGCGCCGATGGCTTCCGCTATGATGCAGCCAAGCTCATCGAGCTGCCCGACGACACCTCTGCAAAATACGGCAACGGTTTTGCCAGTGATTTTTGGCCCTATGTGCTGGAAAACGGTGCCTCCTTCCAGTATGGCGAGGTTCTGCAGGAGGGTGGAAAGCACGAGTACGATCAGGGCGCAGATGCCAAAAGCGGCTATGACGACAGCGATTCCAGCCGTTTAAGTGCATATCAATCCCTTTCCTTCACCGCTCCCAACGGTCAAAAACAAGAATTCTTCACCACCGCATCTTATTACGGCTTCCGGGTTCGGGACTGCGTTTCCGGAAAATCCCTGGACGCAGATCGAATCGGAGATTTCCTGATGCCCCAGGGTGCCACTGCCCAGCAGGCTGTCACCTGGGTAGAATCCCACGATAACTACTGCAACAACGCCTCCTACAACATTCTGAACGATCAGCAGGTGATTCAGGGATGGGCGATCCTGGCAGCCAGAGCCGGCGGCACACCGCTGTTCTACTCCCGACCCAACAACAGCTCCGCATCCAACCCCTGGGGTGACAACATCATCGGCCCTGCAGGCAGTGACATGTATAAGAACCCCCAAGTCGTGGCGGTTAACTATTTCGGCAACGAAATGGGCGACGATGCCCCCGAATACCTGAGCAATCCCATGGGCAACACCTCCGTTTTGATGATTGAACGTGGCACCCGGGATTTCGCCGGTTGTGTCATCGTCAACACCGGTGATCAGGATATGATGCTGAAAGACGTGCCGGTTCAGGCCATGGCTGACGGCACCTATCGGGATGCAGCCTACGGCGGCACCTTCACCGTGACCGGCGGCAAGCTTTCCGGCACTGTCAAGGCCGGCATGGTGGCAGTGGTCTATAAATCCCGGATCAGCGAAGCTTCCAAGATATCTTTCCAGGCTGATGTGGAGCTGTCTGAGCCCACGCAGGAGTTCCTGACCGAAACCATCCGAACCACCATCAATGTCAGAAGCTGCGCCAGTGCCGCTTATCAGATCGACGGCGGTGCCTGGACTTCCTGCAAGCACGGCACCACTTTGACCTTTGGCGATAACATGTCCGCAGACGAAACGGTGACTTTAAAGGTAGCAGGTTACGACAGCAGCGGCAAAATCATAGCCCAAACCCAAGCCACCTATACCAAACGGGTAGCTCACGGTCAGACCATCGCCTATTTTGATTCCAGAGCCTATCCTGACTGGGATAACATCTACGTCTACGCCTACTCCAACACCGGCAACAACGGCGGCTGGCCCGGCGTGAAGCCGGAGGATCTGGGAAATGGGCTGTACCGGTATGTGCTTCCCTTCACCCTGGAATCGGCATCGGGACTGCACATCATGTGGACCAACAACGGCACAAAAACCGAAGGCCAAAGCGAGCTGCCCATGAGTCCCCGCACCTCCATGATTTATAAAACCGACCGGACTTGGGTGCCTTACGACGGCTCTTTGGCCGGAATCGGTCTGTCCCATCCCAGCGGTACCCATCGGGAGAGCTTCCGGGTGACCATCATGGCTGTGGATCTGGTGCAGGCCAGCTACACACTGGGAGATAGCGCTCCCGTGGACTGCCCCAAGGGCGCCCAGGTAGACATTGATATCGACGCGCTTCAGCCCGGACAGAGCATCACACTGAACGTATCCGGCAAGGACGCAAACGGCAATTCCTATTCTGCCCAGGCGGTATACACCAAGTCCGCCCAGACAGAAAACACGATGGTGTATTTGGATATCGGCCTGTATCCCGATTGGACTGCACCCTATGTGTATCTGTGGGCTTCCGGCGTAGCGGAATACGCCCCCTGGCCGGGCATCGCCATGACGGACGAGGGAGACGGCATTTACAGCTTCCAGCTTCCTGCTGAGCTTGACGGGAAAACCATGAATGTGATCTTCAGCAACAATGGTGCCAACCAGCATCCGGACGTGCAATCCAAGCCGGGAACCCAAATGATCCTCACGGCCGAGGGGCAATGGCTCGATTACGAACCGCCTCAGGAAGAACCGCCCACCACGGCCCCCAGCGAGCCGACGAAGCCCTCCGAACCTGCCCCGAAACCGGAGCCCGAACCCCAGAAGAAATTCCCCATTGGTTTGGTAGCCGCCATCATCGGAACTGTCTGTCTGGCAGGCGCAGCGGTGTTCTTCATTTTGAAGAAGCGGAAAACCTAATATATAAGGTGCTGTCTTACTGCAAGTAGGACAGCACCTTTTTTCCGGGATGCTTTTGTATGATTATCCCCGGAATGGAAATACTTCCTTTACGAAACAAAGGAGGTAGCAAATGCAGGGGAAAGTAGATATTTGCGGCGTAAACACCGCACGGCTGAAGACCCTGACCCACGCAGAAATGGACACTCTGCTCCGGCTGGCCAAGGCCGGGGATAAAAAAGCCCGGGAAAGGCTCATTGAAGGGAATCTGCGGCTGGTGCTGTCGGTAATCCAGCGCTTTGATAAGCGTGGAGAAAGCCCTGACGACCTGTTTCAGGTGGGCTGTATCGGCCTGATGAAGGCCATCGCTAACTTCGACCCGGACAAGCAAGTAAAATTCTCCACCTACGGCGTTCCCATGATCGCCGGGGAGGTGCGGCGGTATTTGCGGGACAACAGCGCCATTCGGGTGTCCCGCTCCATCCGGGACGTGGCATACCGGGTATTACAATGTAAGGAGGCGCTGGTGACCCAGCTTGGTCGTGAGCCTACTTTGGAGGAGATCTCCAAATCTTTGGAACTGAGCGTAGAGGAGGTCAGTCAGGCATTGGATGCCATCAGTGCCCCGGTGAGCCTTTACGATCCGGTATATGCCGACGGCGGTGATCCTCTCACCGTGATGGATCAGGTGCGGGATACGAAAAATACCGAGGGTAATTGGATGGAGCATATCGCCCTGCGGGATGCCTTCCGCAGTTTGGGTGACCGGGAAAAGCAGATCCTTTCTCTGCGTTTTTACGACGGAAAGACCCAAATGGAGGTAGCCAGCGTCCTAGGCATCTCCCAAGCGCAAGTGTCCCGATTAGAAAAAGGCGCCATCTCCACCATGCGGAAAAGTATCAGCGTGTCGTAATATAAATGATTGTTTAGCGCTGCGCAGCAGCGCCTTGGCTCCCTCTGATGAGGGAGCTGTCAAAAATCTTTGATTTTTGACTGAGGGAGAGATAAAAAAGCTTAATCTATTGTGAGTTTGCGATAATCGCAACATTTTTCTCTCCCCCAGTCACGCCGTTCGGCGTGCCA
>JAZONA010000008.1:0-15579 GCA_045654265.1 Faecousia sp. | reverse complement strand
GCACGTGACGACGTCCTGAAGGGCCCCACCACCACTCCCCATGGCGGCCCCATGGAAACCGCCAACGTGGCCATGCGCCGTGAGCTGGATCTGTACGCCAACTGCCGCCCCGTGTCCATCCCCGAGCAGGGCATCGACTGGATGTTCTACCGGGAAAACACCGAGGGTGAGTACGTTCTGGGCTCCAAGGGCGTGGAGCTGCCCGGTATGGCTGTTGACTTCAAGGTCACCACCGATCTGGGTACCCGCCGTATCGCCCGTGCCGCTTTCGAGTACGCCAAGAACAACGGCAAGACCCATGTTTCCATCGTCACCAAGGCCAACATCATGAAGAAGACCGATGGCAAGTTCACCGCCATCGCCCATGAGGTTGCCGCTGATTATCCCGGCATCACCGTGGAGGATTACTACATCGACATCATGACCGCCAACCTGATCAAGGAAGGTCTGCGTGAGAAGTTCCAGGTTATCCTGCTGCCCAACCTGTACGGCGACATCATCACCGATGAGGCCGCTCAGATTCAGGGCGGCGTGGGCACCGCCGGCTCCGCCAACATTGGCGACAAGTACGCCATGTTCGAGGCCATCCACGGCTCCGCTCCCAGAATGATCGAGCGCGGCATGGGTCACTATGCCAACCCCGACAGCATCCTGAAGGCTGCTGCTCTGCTGCTGCGCCACATCTGCCGTGCAGACAAGGCCGCTCAGCTGGAGAAGGCTATGGCCGACTGCCCCCTGACTGTCAAGTCCGATGGTTCCTGCGCTACCTGCCAGGAATACGCCGACGCAGTGATCAACCTGCTGTAAATCACAAAAGGGACTGCCTGCGCAGTCCCTTTTCACAATTGAGGAGGCACTATGCAAATGCATGATATGATTTACAAGCGCAAATCCGTGCGCAAGTACACCGGCGAGCCGGTGAATGCAAAAACGATCCAGGAAATCCTGGACTTCTGTGCCAGCGCCAAGCCTCTGCACCCGGACATTGCCGTGTCTGCCAAAATCGTCGCAAAAGAGCAGGTTCGGTTTTATTTTCCCTGGAAAACTCCCCAATTGATCGCCATTTTCAGCGAAAACAAGCCGGGTTATCTGGAAAACGTGGGTTTTCTTTTTCAGCAGGTGGATCTGTACCTGCAAAGCATTGGTCTGGGTTCCTGCTGGCTGGGTCTTGGGAAGCTGAGAGGTACTGACAATGTGGACATCGTTGAAAACGGCATGGAATTTGTGATTCTCATCGCTTTCGGGCATACCCAGGAGCCTCTGCGCACCGATGCCAGCCAGTTCCAGCGCAAGAGTCTGGCAGAAATCGCCGACAAACCGGATGAGAAGCTGGAGCCTGCCCGGCTGGCACCCTCCAGCACCAACAGCCAGCCCTGGTATTTCACCCACGAAGGCGATACCATCCATGCATACCGCTCCTCAGCCGGACTGCTGCGCCACAAAATGCTTGGCACCATGAACCAGATCGATCTGGGTATTGCTCTGGCGCACCTGTATGTGGCAAATCCCGACACCTTCCGTTGCTTCACAGCCACCGCCCCTGAGATAAAAAATCACACCTACTGTGCCAGTATTTCCCTGATGTAGTCCAATGCCCCCTTGCTAAGCAAGGGGGCTTTTACAACACCGCCAGGAGCAGTAGGACCCCCAATGTTCCCAGCAAGGCTCCCACTACAGATGCTCCTATAATCCCACACTTTTTCAGCCACTTATTTTGCCTCACCGTCGGTTTTTCAACCGGCGGTTTTTTCGTTCCCTCCGGGACTTTCCCCTCCCGATATAAGGCAATCTCCGACGGACTTCCGAAGACAAAATGTCCCGGGGCTACCTCCATCAAGGACGGTTTTTCCACAGAATAATCGTGAATCGACGGGTCATACCGCATCAGCGCCTTCTGCTTCTCCAGCATTGGGTCGGGAATGGGCACCGCAGAAATCAGCGCCTTGGTATAAGGGTGCATGGGATGGGCGAACAACTCCTCTGCCTCCCCGATTTCCACAATATTTCCCTTGTAAATCACTGCGATCCGGTCGGAAATATACCGCACCACCGACAAATCATGGGCAATGAACAGATAGCTCACCTGCCGCTCCCGCTGAAATTGCTTCATCAGATTCAGCACCTGCGCCCGAACGGACACATCCAGCGCCGAAATGGGCTCATCGGCAATGACCAGCTCCGGCTCCATGACCATAGCACGGGCGAACCCGATCCGCTGTCGCTGACCGCCGGAAAATTCATGAGGATAACGGCTCAAATGCTCCGGAAGCAGTCCCACATGGCGAAGCATCTGCTCCACCTTCTGCCGCCGATCCGCCTCGTCCCGATACAGATGAAAATTCCGAAGCCCCTCGGAAATGATCTCCTCCACGGTGGACCGCTCGTTCAAAGATGCCGCCGGATCCTGAAACACCATCTGGATATTTCGGATCACCTGCCGCCGCAAATTTTTACTGATTTTTCCGCTGATCCGCTGTCCTTTGTACAGAATCTCCCCGGCGGCGCAGGGATTGACTCGGATGATCGCCCGTCCGATGGTGGTTTTTCCCGAGCCGGACTCCCCCACCAGCGACAGCGTTTCCCCCTTTTTGATGTCAAAACTGGCGTTTTTCACCACCCGACGCTTGCCGAAACGGATGTCCACATTCCGCAGGCTTAACAAACTATCTTCCACTAGAACCTCCAAGCTTTTCATGGAGATTGCGGATAATCTCCGGTTTTTCAACCTTCGGCGCCCGGTCATCCAGTAGCCACGTCCGAGCCCAATGGGTGGGTGTGACGGAAAACACCGGTGGTTGCTCCAAAGTATCGATACGCAGGCAATAGGGATTCCGTGGGGCAAAGGGGTCGCCGGTGATGGTAGCGTACAGGGACGGCGGCGTACCGGGAATGGAATACAGCGGCGCCCCTCGCTCGGCAAGCTGTGGCAGACTGGACAGCAACGCCCATGTGTATGGATGCCGGGGATCGTAAAAAATCTCCTCCACGCTTCCCAGCTCCACAATCTGCCCGGCGTACAACACCGCCACCCGATCCGCCACATTGGCCACCACCCCCAGATCGTGGGTGATGAACACAATTGTGTAACCGAATTCTGCCTGCAGATCCTTGATCAGCTTCAAAATCTGCGCCTGAATGGCCACATCCAGCGCCGTGGTGGGCTCATCGCAAATGAGAATCCGGGGCTGACAGCACAAAGCGATGGCAATGACGATCCGCTGTCGCATACCACCGGAATACTGAAAAGGATAGTCCGAAAACCGCTTTTCCGGCTCCGGAATCCCCACCTTTTCCATCATTTCCAGAGCATGACGACGGGCTTCTGCCTTGGAACAGCCCCGATGGCGCAAAATCACCGACATGATCTGCTTGCCGATGGGCATGATGGGGTCGAGAGAAGTCATGGGATCCTGAAACACCGTAGCGATCTTGCCACCACGGATTTGTAGCCAGTCCTTCGGCCGCTTCACATGAGCCAGATCCCAGTCCTCAAACTCGATACTCCCCCCGGCAATGCGGCCGTTTTTCTCCAGCATACCGGCAAAGGACTTGGTCAGCACCGACTTTCCGGAGCCGGACTCCCCCACGATGGCCAGGGATTCTCCCTCGTACACATCCAGCGACAGATTCCGAATGGCCGTCAGGAGTCGTCCCCGAACCTGAAACTGCACCGTCAGATCCTTGACGGACAAAATAACCTTTTCCATAGACTTCCTCACAGATGGGTTTTGGGATCCGATGCGTCACCCAGATTCTGCCCCACCACATACAGCACCACGGTGATCACCGATGCCACCGCCACCGGGCTCCAGAATTCCAGCTCCCAGCCGGGGGTTAGCATGGCGTTTTGGGCACCCTGAATCAGCCGTCCCAGACTCATTTCCTCCAGTCCCATGCCGATAAAGGACAAAAACACCTCATAGGAAATATAGGATGGAATCTCCGCCGCCGCCAAAGTGACGATCACCGAGGTCATAAAGGGCAGGATATTTTTCAGAGCGATGCGATACATGGGCGTTCCAAGACACCGGGATGCCAGATTGTACTCCCGGTCACGGAGAATCATCACCTGCGTCCGGGTAAAATAGGCGATGCCCAGCCAGCCGGTGACTGTCAGGGCAAAGACGATGGCCCAAAAGCTGGCGGACAAAATCAGCACCACCACAGAAATCAGCAAAATATAGGGCACGTTGGCGATGACGTTGTAAACCTCCATCATCACCGCATCCATTTTCCGTGAAAATCCCCACAGCATCCCCACCGCCACGCCTACTGTCAGGTTGATGGCGGCACACACCAACGCCAAGGATACCGAAATCCCTGCGCCGTACCAAACCGCATCGAAGGTAGACTGCCCGGACGCCCCGGTGCCCAAAATCCAGCGCAGAGAGAATCCGAATTTCTCCACAGCCGCCCTAGGCCCAAGGTGCTTTGCCGCCGGATCAAGGAGGTTGATATAGGGATCCACCGCCGGGTCATAGCCGGTGACCGCCGGGTACACATAGGTGAATACCAACAGCAACGCCAAAACGATCAGCAGGAAAATATTCAGCTTTTTCCGGAAAAAGACCCGAAAAACCGAACCCCAATAGGAATATTCCGGAGCATCGATATGCTCAGACTGGGCCTCATCCGGTTTTACCGGGGCAAACAGATCGTCCATTTTCAGGCCTCCTTCCGATGCAAAGAAATCCGGGGATCCACAGTACTAATCAGCACATCTCCCAAAATCACCGACAGCACAGACAGCACCGCATAAAACAGCGTCACACCTACAATCACGCCGTTGTCGTAGCTGTTGATGGCACGGGTCAGCAGGTTGCCTGCGCCGGGCACCACGTACACCCGCTCGGTGATGATGGCGCCGATCAGCGCACCCAAGATACTGGCAGGAATGCCGTGAATCAGGGGGATTGCGGCGTTTTTCAGGATGTGCCGGCGGAAGATCTCCCCCTCCGGCAGACCTGATGCCCGGGCGAATTTGGCAAATTCCGCTCCCATGTGGTCGATGAGATACCGGCGAAGCCACTTCATAAGGTTCGCCAACAAAGGCAGTGCCAGAGAAATCACCGGCAAAATATACATGGGCCACGTGGGATTTTCCATGTCAAATGTGGTGGGCAGACCCAAGTATCCGCCCAGGGCCTTAAAGAGAAAAATATAGCCCAGACTGGGCACCGCCATGATAAACACGATATACCCGGTACCCAAATGATCCGCCAGCCGATCTTTCCGTCGTGCCATGGCGATGCCCAGGGGCACCGCCAGCGCATACGCCAAAATCACCGCGGCGATACCGATAACAAAGGAGTACCCCAACTTGGAAAATCCCAGCTTGCGGGTGGTGAGATTGGTATAATCGTCCACGAAATGAGCTTTCACCACCGCATCTCCCGCCGCCAGAGAGCCTTCTGCGTAGGTAGCGCTGTGCAGGTCATCGGCGCTGAGCTCCTGCAGGCCGGTGGGATAGGTGACCATGGACATTTTTCGGCGGCCTTGCTCCTCAGTCATGGTCTGCCACACGTCCACACCCTGATTGACGCTGTAGGAACGCCCCAAATTCAGGGTCAGAAAATTTTGATGAACAAAGGGGAATTTGTTGTCAAAATACAGCAAATACTTGTGAAACGTGCCGTTTCCCAGAATCGCCGGTGCAAATTTTCCGCCGTATACCGGGTCATGGAGGGTGAAGGTCAGCCCCGGATCTTCCACATTTTTCACCGTGTGGATGTTATCCACACGCACCAGCCCGGCAAAAAACGAACCCAGCCGCCGCAGAAGCGGCACATCCCGATAGGCGTAAAGCCGTGGCTCACCACCCTCCTGATAGGTCTGTCCTTTGCGTTTTGCATCCAATCGCACCACAAAATACCCTTGTTTTTGGTATTCTTCTGTGAATTTCGCAACATATTCCTTTGTTTTTGGGGAATCCTTAGCGGCGGTATCTCCCAGCTTTACTGCCTTGGCGTAGGCATCGCCGGTGAGCACCCCGGAAAGGTACTCACCATAGGAAATATAGTCCACATAGCCGTATTTTTCCCATTGCTGGAGCTTGTAAACCTGCTGGGCATTGGCTTTTTGCCGGCTGAATACCGGGTCGGCGGCGAAAATCAGATTCCGATCCAGGCAAGTATAGATCAGCGCCATGACGATGACCACCACCAACACCACCGATACAATGCCCTTGAGAATCCGTTTGGCAAGATACAGCGCCATCAGAAGATCCCCAGCATCCGGGTCATGTCCCCGGCGTAGTCAGGAAGCAGGGTGTACAAATAGGTCTGGGGGTCGCCGTAATCCGGGCCCCAACCAGCGATGTCGTACACATCGTAGTTGGCCTCGCTGCCCATGCCGGCGTAGAACCCGGCGTACAGCACATCCGCCCGGTCGGAGCAGGGAATCAACTCCACACGAACCAGACCTCCCAGCGCCGATTCCACCGACTGCTTATAGGCATACGCCCGATTTGTGTTCACTTCGCTACCGGAAAAGTAGGGGAAATCCAGCAAAATCGGGTTATTTGTCGTGATTTCTACATCCAAATCCTCCACGGCCTTTTCCAGCTCCTGACGGGCATAGGCCGGATCATACCAACCGTCAAAGCCGTCGGTATCCCCATCGTACACAGTAATCTTCACCCCATCGGCGTTCAGCTGATCCTGCAAAATCCGACCGTAGGCAGTTCCCTCCGGGTAAAGCCGACCGCCCACCGCCACCGACTCTGTCAGGGTAATGAAGTCGCCGGGGACGTAGCTGTTTCGCAGGGACACCAGCTTCAGATCCTCACCCACGGACTGGGCGTTGTATCCCGCCCGGTCAACAGCACAGCACAAAGCTCTGCGGAAATGCACGTTGCCCATAGCGGCGGTGGTTCTGGCCACCTGCTCAGCGCTTTTACCGGACACCGCCACAGTGTTGTCATTGAAATTATACAAAATCTGCCGGTTCAAATTGTGGAAAACCACCTGCGTTGTAGCAGAATTCCGCTCCGCAAAGGCCAATTCTTCAAATACGCCATCGGACTTGGCCTTGGCCGCCGCCGGGGAATTCAGGGATGCGCTGTCGATGGTGCCGGACATGGTGTCGGTGTAGGCCTTCAGCACATCCTTCCCATCATTAAAAAGCCATGTGATTGTTTGGATTTTTACGGCCTTTTTGTTGTAATAGGTGGGATTTGCGGAAAAAACGATGGTATTTTCCGCGGTGTTGTTGGTCACAAGATACGGCCCGCAGTAGGCGATGTTGTCCGGGGTTCTGCCGTAGGTGTAACTGTCGGCAGAGGCATCGAACTCTGTGCCGAACTTACCGCCCTGGGAGGTATAATACTCCCGACTCATGGGCGCAAACACGCCATAGCCCAGCATGGTCATGAAATAGGGCGCATCTTGGCTCAGGGTGTACACCAGCCGGCTGTCGCTTTCCGCACGAACGCCCACCTGCGAAAAGTCGGTGATTTCTCCGGACAAATAGCCGTCAGCCCCGGAGATCAAATCCCGCACCAGATACACCGGCCCGGTGCCCACGTCCATCAAATGCTGCAGACCTGCCACAAAATCGTCCGCCTTTACATTCGCCACGGCTCGCCCCTGAGAATCCACCCACTGAATGCCGGTTTTCAGGTTGAAAGCATACTCCACCCGGCCATCTTCCAAGGCTTTCCGCTCATAAGACTCCGCCAGTGCCGGCTGGAGCGTCCCTTCGCAGTCGTACTGGTACAGCCCATCGTAAGTGTTGACGATGGCCTCCGCATCGGTGGCCATAGCGGTAGCCAGCACGTCCCAAGTCTGGGGGTCGGAGGAATAGGCGATGGTATACCGATCTTTCAGGGTATACCCCTTCTCCTTCAGGTAGGCTTCTGCCCATGTTAAATATTCTCCGGAGCCCTTCAACTCTGCCCATTTCTCCTCCATCACCGCCCGGTCTGCCTTGGTGATGGGCTTGGTGGTGACCAAGCCACCGGCAAATCGGTCAGCATCGCTGCCCCACAGCACCGACGGAGTGGTGCGAGGTGCCAACCGGGAAATGGCAAAGCTGCCGCCGCTGGCGCTGAGAGGAAGCATCACCCCGGAAGCCAGCAGCTTTGCTTCCGCCACGGCCATCAGGGCATGGCGCTCCGAAACAGAAGTGGCCTGCTGCGCCGCCTCATAGGCATGCAAAAATTCGCCCAGAGCGGCATCGTAAATCTCTCGGGACAAAGTATCATAATCTTCAGGTTGCTGCTGAGGACTCTCTGTCCGCCGGTTGCAACCACAAAGTAACAGCGCCACCATCAAAAACAGCGCAAATAAACGTTTCATTCCCATTCCTCCCTTTTCACAAATTTTGTGCCGCTGGGGGAAAATTATGCATCCAGCCTTGCTTCCCCAGAGAAAATCTGCTATATTAAAAGAAAAAGGAGTTTTTTATGGAACACGGATTATATGCGGCCGAATTATTTTTGAAGGGCTACAACTGCGCTCAGGCAGTGGCCATGGCCTTCTGCGATGTCACCGGATTGGATGAGAAAACCACCGCCCGGATGGTATCCAGCTTCGGCGGTGGTATGGGCAGACTCCGCGAGGTCTGCGGTGCTGTCAGTGGCATGCTGTTTGTTGCCGGCTATCTTTACGGCTACGACACCTGCGATGATGATGTTGCCAAAAAAGCGCATTACGCCTTGGTGCAGGAGCTGGCAGGCCAGTTTCGGGAGCAAGCCGGAAGCATTGTCTGCCGGGAGATTCTGAAAAATCCCCCCTCCGATCCTAATCCCAGTCCCCGGACGGCGCAATATTACGCCCAGCGCCCCTGCGCCCGGATGGTGGTGCTGGCATCGGAAATTTTGGATGCCTACATCGCCGCACATCCCCTATAATGCAAAACGCCGTGACGGTTCTCCGCCACGGCGTTCATTTTTATTCTTGTTTGCATCCACAGCAGCCACCGCATTGACCGGCACAGGTGCTGCTATCCGGACAGCCGATACATTTCTGGCCTTTTTTCTTCGCCATGACGATGGCAAACACCGCCAATCCCAGAATCCCGGCGATGACAGCCACCAGAATGCTGTTTGCAATCACTGTTTGCATATCCGTTCTCCTTTACATGTTTGATTGGTGCGCAGGCACAAAATTGCCGACACGCCTGCCATCACTGCCACGGCTACACCGCCCCAGATGGCCCCGGGGACGTGCAATGCCGCCGGATCCGTGATCAGCGTACCGATGGTATACACCAGATATCCCAAGGAGTAACCCACACACAACTGCAATGCGATGCCGCCAAACAGCCACTTTTTATCCTTGATTTCCGCATTCATGGCACCGATAGCCGCAAAGCACGGAGGCGAAAACAGATTAAACATCATGTATGCCAATGCACCCACCTTGCTCAGCCGGTACATGGCATCCACCACCTCGTTGCCGCTCTCCATTTCCAGGTCGTCGTTGATGGCAAAGGTATAGCAAACCGCAAGGGTACCCACCACATTTTCCTTGGCGATAAATCCGGTAACCGCTGCAGCAGCCAACTGCCATGCATGGTAGCCCACAATAGGAATCAGAACGTACGCAAAGGGCGTGGCAATGGTTGCCAAAATAGAATTATCCGCACCCTCAGCCACCGGCGCAAAATTCCAGCTGAAGCTCTGCATCATATGTACCGCAAAATTACACAGCAGAATGATGGTGCCGGCCTTCACAATATACGCCCAGCCCTGAGAACACATAGACTGCAGTGCCCGCTTAAAGGAAGGAATTTTGTACTCCGGAAGCTCGATAATAAAGAATGTTCTGCGTCCTTTAGTTCCGGCAATGGCGTTGACCAGCAGTGCGCACAGCAAAATGACAACGATACCCACAAAATACATGGCCGTGCCCACCCAGCCGTAACCGGGGAAGAATGCGCCCACAAACAAGGCGATTACCGGCAGTTTTGCACCGCAGGGCATGAACGGAGCCAGCATGGCGGCGGCATTCCGCTCCCGCTCGTTGGGGATGGTTCGAGCGGCCATAATACCGGGAATAGCACAGCCGGTGCCGATAATGAAGGGAATCATGGATTTTCCAGACAGTCCAACCTTTTTGAACATGGGATCCAGCACCACCGTGGCACGAGCCATGTAGCCGCAGTCCTCCAGCAGCGCAATGAGGAAATACATCACCATCACCAGCGGCAGGAAGCCCACAACTGCTCCGAAGCCGCCGATCATGCCATCCACCAGCAGGGAGGTAAGCAACGGATTTGCGTTGACCATCAGGTCGGACACCCAAGAGCCCAGCAAATCGATCCAGCTTACCAGCCAGTCAGCAATCCACGGGCCAACCCAGGACTGGGAAATTTGGAACACCAGAAACATAACCAATCCGAAAATGGGCAGACCCAACCAGGGATTGGTTATCACGTTGTCGAATTTATCCTGCCCGTTGATCTCATGGGTGCGCACCTTCCGCCGCTCCACCTGAGAAACCAGTTTGTTGACAAACGCATAGCGCTGCCGGTCAGCCGCTTCAACAGCTTTTCGATCATTCTGGTCAACATTCCCCTGCGCAAAGGGAGCCTGCTGGGTCTGTCCAACACGCTCCAGCGCCGCTTTCGCCAATTCAGCCAGACCGGTATCGTCGGAATCGGTGGATACCGTTTCCACCACCGGGCAACCCAATTCTTCAGACAGCAGCTTCGTGTCCACCGAATTTCGCTTTTTCTCATTCAGATCCGACTTGTTCAGCGCTACCACCATAGGAATCTCCAGTTCTAACAGCTGAGTCGTAAAAAACAGACTGCGGCTGAGATTGGTGGCATCCACCACATTGACGATCACGTCCGGATGCTCCTGCTGAATATAGTCCCGGGTGACGCTCTCTTCTGAAGAAAAGGGGGACATGGAATAGGCACCGGGCAGATCCACTACCATCACAGGCCCATCAGGCGCATAATTTTTCTTCATCGGGGCTTCCTTTTTATCCACCGTGACACCGGCCCAGTTACCCACCTTTTCATTTCGACCGGTAAGGGCGTTGAACATGGTGGTCTTACCGCTGTTGGGATTGCCCGCAAACGCAATTTTCATTCTGTACCTCCCGCAGTTAGTCTCCGCTAACTAACTTTCAAAAAGAATCGGCGGCCTATACCGTCGGTATTAAACCTGAATGGCCGCCGCCAGCTGACGATCGATGTTATATCTGCCGTCCTTGATTGCCACAGTACAGCTACTTCTGCGGCGCTTGATCACTGTGATCGGTTCACCGGTATAGCACCCCAGAGAAAACAGAAACGCATTCAGCTGCTCGTCATCGGTGTTGATGTGACGGATGATATAGGCGTTACCTTCCAATGCATGAGTCAAATTCATAAACATCACCTGCTTTAACAGTATAGTTAGGCACAGCTAACTGTATGTCTAAAAATTAGTTAGCCACCGCTAATCCAATAACATAATATAGGATATTTTTCTATTTGTCAAGATGATTTTGTCATTTTCCCCAAAATTTTCAAAATATTTTATTCATAGTGCCAACTACCATCGACACCACAGCAAAATAATAGGACGGAGTCACGCCTCCGCCCTATTATTAGGTACTGGTATAAATGTTCATTGTTCAAGCCCGGGTTCCGGTTCAGGCTCAGGCTCAGGCTCAGGTTCGGGCTCAGGTTCGGGCTCGGGTTCGGGCTCGGGTTCAGGCTCCGGTTCGGGCTCCGGTTCGGGCTCGGGCTTGGGTTCGGGCTCGGGCTTGGGTTCGGGCTTGGGCTCGGGCTTGGGTTCGGGCTTGGGTTTTATGACCGGCTCACATTCTACAGCTCTGCCCTGCTCATCCAGCTCAAGACCATATTCTCGGCTCATTTCGCTGACCTTTTCTAAAATCCGCAACGCTTCTTCCCCTTCCGCAAGGGTAGGCTTAAAGTCATTGCGTGTTTGAATGCTGGACAGATAGCACGGAATCAGCCGCGCCTCCGCATCCGGGCTTAACACACCATCCACAAAGGTAAAGGTCTGCTGGAAAATACCGCTATCCTTATCGCTGGGGTTATTGTTACTTCCGAAACAGAAATTTCCCAAGCTATAGCAAATAAACTTTCCCTTATACTTTTGAATTCCCTGGAGCAAATGGGGGTGATTGCCCACCACCAGATCATAGCCAAGATCGATAGCCCAGGGACCCAAGCGAAGCTGACCCGCATCCGGAATATAGGTTTTTCCGCTGCCCCAGTGGATACACAGAATCACCAGATCGCAGCCCTGCTCTCGCAGACGTTCATGGCCCTTCTTCACATAATTGTCCACATATGCGCCGTAGCTGGCATTGACAGAAACAAAGCCCAATTTTACGCCTTTGACTTCACAAACGGCGTAATTCTCGTCGAAACAGTAGGCAATATTATTCTCCGTCAACACCTGCACAGTATCCTGCTGACCTTCATAGCCATAGTCCCAGCGGTGATTATTGGCCATTGTGGCCACCTCCACCGAGGAACCGGTCATGATCTGCACATACTCCAACGGGGCTTTATGACAAAATTCGTGATCTTGTCGATCCTCGGAATCGGTAATAGAGCCTTCCAGATTGATAATGGTCAGGTCATCTGCCTCAAAAATCGGCCGCACATTTTCAAAGAAATAATCCGGGCCGTTTTTATCATAATACTCGTTGAAAGTACCGTAATAATAGTCCATCCGGTGGTTTTTGCCGAAGGTACAGTCACCGGTGAATGACAAGGTGATTTTTGTAATTTCGGGTTCCGGCTCAGGCGGCATCGTGGTCGGCGGAACTGTCGTAGGCGGTTCTGGAACTGGCAACGTGGTAGGCTGGGTGATCAAGCTTTGAGGCGGCGTGGTTGGCGGAAGTTCCAGCTTATCCGCACGCTTCCTCTCACCCATAAAAACAGCCGCAGCAGCAATGAGCAACAGTGACAGCACAACCAGTTCTACAACAATCACCGGGAATATTTTTTTCTTCATGCCCATTCCCCCTAACTTTTTGCCCCATTATAGCACATCAATACGCCGTTTACAACCCACAAAACAAATTTTTCCAAATACACGCAGAAACGTTCAAACTTATTACTGGACATTATCTTTATTATTTGTTATAATTTAATGTATCAACCATAACTAAGGAGGATTCCCATGAACAAGCGTGTTTTCAAGTCACTTAGTTGGATGTTGGCGCTGGTACTGGTTGCCGGACTGCTGCTCATCCCCACCCCTGCAAGTGCCGCTCCCGCAGCGCCTGCTGCCGACATTCAGGACGGCGTAACGCTCCACTGCTGGAACTGGTCCTTTAAGAACATCGAAGAGAAGATGGAGATCATCGCCAGCCTGGGCTACACTTCCATCCAGACCTCTCCCATCCAGCTGGCCAAGCAGCCCACCGCCGGCTTCCCCACCAACGACTGGTGGGTGTACTACCAGCCCGCTGATTTTGTTATCGACGATTCCGGTAACAGCGCTCTGGGTACCAAAGCCGAGTTTGAGAGCATGTGTGCTGCTGCCCACAAGCACGGCATCAAGGTCATCGTTGACGTAGTTGCCAACCACATGGCCAACACCGAAACCGGTACCAACGGTTTTGCCGGCACCATCAACCCCGATCTGGCAGGCGACCGCAGCTGCTGGCACGATGTATACAAAAACATCAACAACTATAATGACCGCAAGGAAGTTATTGAAAAGTGTATGTCCGCTCTGCCCGACCTGAACACCGCAAATCCCAAGGTGCAGACTTATGTTCTGAACTTCCTGAAGGAGTGCATCGACTCCGGCGCTGACGGCTTCCGCTTTGACGCTGCCAAGCACATCGAAACCCCCGACGATGGCGACGTGGCCAGCAACTTCTGGCCCACCGTGATCAACGGTGCCACCGACTACGCAAAGTCCAGCCGCAATATCGATCTGTACTGCTACGGCGAAATTCTGGATAACCCCGGCGGCAACATCAGCGTCAAGTCCTACTCCAAGTTCATGCGTGTCACCGACAACGGCTGGAGCAACAACCTGCTGAGCACTGTTGGCTCCGGTAAGATCGCCGCCAACTACTACAAGGGTGCAGCTGACGACGTGGTTCTGTGGGCCGAATCCCACGATACTTACGCCGACGGCTCTACCAAGGATGTTTCCGAGAACAAGATTAATCTGGCTTGGGCTCTGATCGCCGCCCGTGCCGATGCCATGGGTCTGTACCTGGCTCGTCCTGCTAACATGTCCCAGTGGCTGGGTGCCGCTTCCGACACCGCTTGGGCTTATCCCGAAGTTGCCGCTGTGAACCACTTCCGCAACGCCTTTGTGGGTCAGAGCGAGTATGTCGCCAGCGAGAGCGGCATCGCTTACGTAGAACGTGGCACCTCCGGTGCTGTTCTGGTCAATGGCAAGGGCACTGCTACTGACGTATCCGTTACCGCCAACAAGATCGCTGACGGTACCTATACCGATCAGATCACCGGCAACGTCTTCACCGTTTCCGGCGGCAAGATCACCGGCAAGATCGGTGATACCGGCATCGCCGTTCTGATGGAAGGCGACGTATGCGCCCACGAATCCCACAACACCGACGGCTTCTGCAACGCTTGTAAGGCTCTGGTTGGTCACAACCACGATGCCAGCGGCAAGTGCCCCTGCGGCGATGTGCAGATCAACAACCGTGTTATCTACTTCAACAACACCAACGCCTGGGGAACCGTTAACTTCTACTCCTGGTACGATGAGATCAACATCATCTCCGGCGAGTGGCCTGGCAACCCCATGACCAAGGTGGAAGGCGATATCTACTCCTGCGAGCTGCCCGCCGATGCCCCCAACATCATCTTCAACAACGGCAAGGATCAGACCGCTGACCTGAAGGTGCCCGCTGACAAGAATATGTACGACTTCACCACCGGTGAATGGAGCGTCTATGGTGAAGCGGAGAAGCCCGAGGATCCCACCGAGCCCACTCAGCCCGCAGATCCCACCGAGCCCACCGATCCCACTCAGCCCACTGAGCCTGCAAAGGATGCGGGTGATGAGGATGCCTCCGAGGAGCGTGCTGTTCCCCTCTTCCTGCTGATCATCACCATCATTGCCGCTATCGTGGCAGTGGGTATGATCATTCTGCTGATCGTCAAGATGATCAAGAAGAATGGTCAGTAAGCTATAAAGCGACGGCAAACCATCCCCTACACGATTCATAAGTAAGCACAGCCCCGGCTTCTGCCGGGGCTGTACTATTTGGGAGAGTATTTGCAGATGCGATCCCAACGTTTTCCCTTGGAGCAATGTCGTTGCAATCGCTCTATACAAAGCACAGCAGCGTAGGTGGATCTACCCGACAAGGCAGAGAAATGCGTCGATTCCTTACTATGCTCGGGTATGCTCAGATGGACAGAATTTCATACTGTGAATAATTGAGGGAAGGTTCATGAACGCGCAGCCCCTGGAATACAATACATGCAAAAAAAGGGAGGGTCTTGCGACCCTCCCAGTATTTTGCTTTGTAGGGGCGGTCGATGACCGCCCTTACGGGTTTAGATTACTTTGCGAAGTAGATAGCAGCGTAGTAGCCGTAGACAGCGATGGCAGCGGCCAGAGGCGTAGATTCTGCCTGGTTGCCACAGTAAGAGCCCAGGCTATAG
>JAZONA010000007.1:0-14521 GCA_045654265.1 Faecousia sp. | reverse complement strand
CATTTATCTCAGCATAACATTTTTATTTTTCTTTGTCAATCTAAGGAAAAATGAGCCGGGATTACTCCCGGCTCATTGTCAAATATCCTGCAGCTGCTCCATGTTTTCCATGAGCCATGCGGTCATGCGCTTGTTGGTTTCGTAAATCTCTACATACTTATCCTGCTCGGAAAACCACGCCACACAGACAAACTGGTTTGCCAAAATCACATAGGGAATCGCCTTGCGTTCATCATCGCGCAGCCGTGCCACGCAGTCGTAGCCACAGATAATATCCCGATAAATCTCCAACCAACGGTCATTATTCTGACCGAATGTTTCGGACAGCACCGCCGTGGCGGCATAGCAGGGATCATAAATCCGCACATTCCGCTCCGCCAGATCAAAGTCGATGAATCCCCACTGATCCGCACCGCAGATGATGTTGCCCGGGTTGGGATCCCGGTGGATAATCTGTCGGGGCAGTGTGGGATATAAGGCGGTGAAGTTATCCAAAAAGTTCTTACAATATGCATCGGACAGCCCCAACGCCACCTTTGCTTTTGGCAGCGCCCAATCCCGGACGGTAGCCAGCAGATCTGCTTCGCTGACGCAGTCTTCGATTTTGCGCAGCGCCAGATGCAGCTGACCAATGATCTCGCCTACAAATCGGCCATCCCCGGCATCGAACCGGTGGGCAACCATCTGGCTACCCGGCAGACGGCGAGTCAGGTAGAAATACATATCCCCGTCGACGATGTATTCTTTTCCGTCCACCGTTGCCATAGGCGTGGCGGACAACAAGCCGATGCCCTCCAGCGCCTTGGAAACCTCGATATGCTTCTTCAGCTTTCCAAGATCCCGGGTGTGCTTCAGCACATAGCTTTCGCCCACATAGCAGGCGGTGTCATTTTTGTCCCCGGTTCCTTCATAATAAATATCTGCAATCATTTCTTCGCTCAAACCCCAGTTTTCCAGGATTTGTGCAGCTTTTTTATGGGTAATAGTCATAGAGTCCTCCTTGGTCAAATCAATCCTATAGGGCCGTTTGGCTCTGCAGAAAGCAATATATTCCGATGGCGTGGCACCGAATTCCCGGCAAAACGCCTTATAAAAACCGGCGTAAGTATCGAATCCATAGGCCAGCGCCGCATCCACCTTGCTGCTCCCCTGCTTCATGGCGTAGATGCCGTGGAGCAGTCTGCGCCGAAGAATGTACTGCATCACCGGCAGACCTGTGGCCTGCTGAAACAGCCGGTAGTAATGAAACATCGAAAAGCCTGCCATGTCCGCCAGCTCTGTGGCAGTGATCTCGGCCTGCAAATTGTTTTCAATGTAATCAAGACCGGCTTGGATCATCGCCTGATTTTCCATTTTCCCCACTCCTTTCTGTTTTTTGTAGCTACACATGGATTGTAGCACACCAAAGAGGATAAAACATTTCCGATTTTGCGATGTTAAAATGGCACCTCCACAGAGGTGCCATTCCCATTAAAATATAATCAACAGACCCACCAGGATTCCCACGATGGTGGAAAACGCCGGCAACTTGCTGTGGTACATCAGGATAGACTGAGGCAGAATTTCGCCAAAGACCACATACAGCATTGCGCCGCTGGCAAAGCCCAGGCTCATGGTCAGACCCAGCGGGCCGATCTCACCCAGGGCAAAGCCCAGCATCGCACCTAAAATGGTGGGAATACCGGTGGCTGCGGTAATCATCACCGCTTTCCACTTCGCCATGCCACCGCTGATCAGGGGCACGGAAACCGCCATGCCCTCCGGAATATTATGCAGACCGATGATCACGGCCAGCACCAGAGCCGCACGGCCCATTGCGCCGTCGTTTACCGCATAGGATGCGCCGATGGTCATGCCCTCAGGCACGTTGTGCAACGCAATGGCGCAGGCCATCACCAATCCCGCCACAAACAAACCGAACTTGCTGTCCTGCTTGGCGTAGTGCTGATTCAGGTGGTCGCTGTGGATCAGCTCGTCCAAATCATCAGCGGTTTTGGGGTGGTTCGCATCGATGTGGGGAACCTCCGGATTGGTTTTCCGGTCAATGAGGTAGTTCAGCAGATATGTAACCGCTACGCCCAGCACTACAGCGCCCACCGCTGTCCACACGCCCATATTGGTTTCGATGGCCTCGGTGATCAAATCAAAGCAAACAACACTAAGCATCACACCGCCGGCGAAGCTCAACAGCAGACTAACGGTTTTCTTGGAGTCTTTCTGCAGCATTGCACCCACTATGCCGCCCAGACCGGTGCCGCCTACGCCAGCCAACGCCGTGACGCACAGCAGCATCCAAAAAACGCCCATACATCCATTCCTCCGTAAAACATTTTCTTGGGGTATCTTATCACAGGAATTGTCAAAACGCAACGAAAATTGCAGTTTTTTCCGTTATACCGCAAAAAGGACGTGCAAAAGCACGTCCTTTTGTGTATTTAGCTAAAGTCTGCTTCCGTGAGGTGGCAGGCAAGCACATAGTAGCATTCCGTGTAGTGGGGATGCTCGATACCGCTGATACCGGCGGAGATGATCGCGTTCTTGGCCCCCTCATACCGCTTGGCAATGGCCAGCTCGACGGCAAAGCGGTAAGCATCGATCTTGCCGCCCATGAACGCCGCCAACAACTGCATCAGGTAAGACGGTGTCTGGCAGCACTCAAAGTCCCAGCCACCGATCCATCCGCCATCATAACGGGTGATGATGCAGTAAGGCCGGGCGCATTCCGGGATTTTGGCAATGGCCTTCTCCCGGCTATCCTCCGACATACCGCCATTTTTGATGGTGATGGTGTCGTTGCTGCCGTCACCGTGGCAATCGCAGGTGTAGCGGTATGCCTCCACTCTGGGATCAGAGCCTTCCGGCAGGATCAGACCAATGTCCCGAACGCAGTCCTCCATGCCATTTTCATCCGGATTGTAGCTGCCGATGCCGGTGAGCTCTTCCCACTCCTTCTCGTAGCTTTTCAGGATGCTGGCAGTGGTAGTAGAGCGACCGTAAGTGGTGTAGCCCCAGTATTCCATAGGCAGGCAGGGGACAAAATCATCCTCATTGATCACGTTGAAGATGGTTTTGTAGGACTTCGCATTTTTATCCAGTGTGCAGTTTGGAGCAGCGAAGGTGTATGTAAAGGCGGTTTCTCCTGCCTTTTCCAAATTGGCACCCACGATATTGGCGATTGCCGCACCACGGGAATGACCGGTGACCCAGTAAATCAAGCCCTCCGGATGCAGGTCAGCTTCCATGATGAAATTGTCGATCTCCCGCATCACACGGGTGGCAGTCATATCAAAGCCCTTGTGGTTCAGGGTATTTACCCAGTCGTCATCGGGAGTGTCGGTGCTGATGTCACCGATGTCGCAGTTGCTGGACCATTCCTGAATGGTGCCGTTGGTACCACGAATGGTTACCGCAACCACCGTCCGCAGTTCCCCACCGTAGACCACATTGTGATAACCCAGAGCAACTTCTGTCAGGTGATCGTCATTATAAATACCATGGAGGGACTTGGAACGAGCATTTTGCAGACCAAAATAGCTCATGAGCTGCGCAATGGAATTGTTGGTGGCGGCGTTGGTGTTGTTGGTGCCGGCCATGGACAAGGAGGCACCCTCATAAATCTCCGAAGCAAACAGGATGGACAGCTTGCTCAGATCCGGGTTGTACACTGTGTTGTCCCAGAAGAACCAGCGGTAGTCCATCTTGCAATCAACATTGCTCTTTGCGTAGGAGGTAGCCATCTGTCCGGTGAAGGTGTTATCGAAGGCGTAGCTGTCAATGCTGTCGCCCAGACCGTCGAAGTCAGAATCCTCCAGGGTAGGCAGCGAGATCAGGTTACCCTTAACGTAAACCTGAGATCTATCCTCACTGTACACCAGCTGGACACGCACTTCCTCGTTGTCCGCAATGCCGTCATCGTCGGTGTCCACCTTGTTCTTATCCAAACTCAAGGGGATACCATTAAAGGCCACCAGATTGTCCTCGTAGTAGTCGGGGATGGTGTCGCCATCGGTATCGGCGCTGAGGTTGATCATGTTGCTGATATTTTCGTAAATCGCAGCCAGCTCACCGGCGTCCTCTGCCAGATGGTAGGTACCGCCGGTTTCCTCAGCCAAGGGCTGCAGGAATTCTTCCTTGATCATTTCACCGCCCAGACCCACCGTATACATCCGAACATTCTGCGCCTTGGCAGCATCGATGGTTTCCTGGAAATGTCCATGGTCATGGGCACGACCATCGGTAACGGTGATGATAGTTTTCAAAGCATCCGATTCCGTGCTTTCAAAGAGGGTCATGGCCTCGTTCAGGGCGTTAAACATATTGGTGTAGCTGCCGCCGGAGGTAAAATGCTCTTGTGTCAGGAAAGCCTTGGCTTCTTCCCGGTCGGCGGTTAGGGTTTGGGTCAGCAACTTGGTCTTGGTGGCAAACCAAACCACGCCGATCTTGGTACCGGCAGGTAGCTTGTCGATCAAGTCCCGGGCAACGGTCAGGCGCTGATTGTCCGGGTCATTGTTGACACCCCAGGCGCCCATAGAACCGGAATCGTCCACCACCAGAACCACCTCAACGGTGGAATAGGTACCGGTATTATCCCACACGTCTACCCAAGTGAAGGATCCATCGTAAACGGTGCTGTCAATGAGAATATATGTAGAAAAATGCTCCACAGTGGCAGTGGCAACGCCCTCCGCAACCGTAGTTTTCAGCGCCTCAAGGGTCTGGGTCGCTTCATTAAAATAATAAATCACCGGCTGAGCATTCTCGCTAAGCAGTTCCGGGTCAAAGCGGAAGGAAATATCCGCAGAGTCGAATACACCTTCCACCTGGAAATCGTAGGCTTGTCCCATGTAGCCGGGAATGTCCTCCGGGAACAAAGATTGCATGCCCGCAGGCTTGACGGTAAGGGTATCCACCTGAGCGCCGGACAGCTCCATATCTACGGAAGCGATGCCATTGGACTGGCTCACAGCGAAGCTGTCATCAGCCGTGTTGGGATCGGTGCCCAGCTCCTGCTCCCGCAGGTCGGTAACGCCGTCGCCATCGGAGTCCACATTGCCAATCAAATACCGCACCGCAACTGTCAGCGCAATCTGCTGATCATCCACCGTGACGGTTTCGGTGATCGTCAGAGCGCCTTCCTCAGCAGCCTGCGCAGGCATAGCAATGCCAACACCGCCCAGCAGCACAGATGCACAAAGCAAAACGCAAAGCATCCGCTTGGCAAGGGGCTTACCGGCAAAACACAGCAAAGCCGCCGCAATAATCAGCATTGCAATCCAGATCAGCACAGAAAGATCCCCGGTTTTCGGATTGGACTGTGGTATGTAGCGCAGAGAAATGCTGTGGCTCTGCCCCGGTTCCAGAATATCAACGCTTTCCACATCCGTGTCCAGTGCATATCCCTCCGGAACCAACGGCTCCAACCGGATGGCATGCATGACATCTTCCGATTGATTGGTAAGCGTCAAAACGGCAGAGACGGTATCCCCCTCGGGCTGGGCTGTCAAATTCACCGCCAGACCATTCTGTGTCACCTCTGCTGCAAATGCAGGCGTAACCAGCAGGCTAAGCATCACCAGCATCATGATGATAAGTACAGTCTTTTTCATGGTTGCCTCCTTTATTGAGCCTATAATATTCGCATGATATATTTTATTAGATGTTCAAACATTCGTCAAGTAATTTTATGCATTTTTAGTAACCAAAAGGGAAAATACGGTATTATACTTTCTTCTTTTTGGCTTCTTAACCGGGAATTTCACGGGTAGGCAGCGCTTCTTCATCCTTCAGTTGCGCAACAGACAATCCCCTATCAAAAGCCACCCCACAAGTGGATTTCGTTAATGCCACAATCCAAAGTTTTTTCATTACTTTTTTTCCATTATATCAAAATAAAGCCACTTTTCAATACCTATAAATGATTGTTGCGCAGATATGCTCCGCCTGCCGGCAAGACCGGCCTCTTCGATTTCCACCTCTGGCATCAAAAAAAGCACCCCATCGGGGTGCTTTTTTTGACATATACTACGACTTCCTTAAAGTGCAACGTAAGCGGAGCATTTGTTAAATAACAAAACTGTTCTTTTGCTATTGCTCACCTCAAAAGCAATATACCACATTATCGATATGATACGGATTTTGGAAAGAATATGTTTATGCTCCGACAATGCTTTCGTTGATGATCAAAACGATGTTCAATAATAAAAGAGACAGTGTAAACAGGTGAAATACACTTTTTAAGTGCTTGATTGCCGACATGTAACGGGTGTAATTCTTTGGAATCCATATCAGACCAATGGAAATAATGACAACCAGCATCTAGGTGTTATTCTCCGCCACAATAGCTCTTTGTTCATACCGTTTGAAACGACCTACGCAGGTTAAAAGACCTGGTATGCGGCCAAGCCTTTTCATTGCTAAATTCGACATTAAATCATTCGTTTATGCAAAAATAGTCACACATTGATAAATCTATAGGCAACCTTTGGCTATCTAGCAACTCGCGTACATCGCTTTCAAGTGCGTCGATAGAAATTGGATTTTGCGGTTTGGCACAAAGCGTATATCGGCATCCATCAAAAGGATCATGATTTGCGAAACAATAAAAACCTCTGTTGGCCAATAAGATGTAATCGATAGGTGGCTTTCTTTCGCGATCAATTGCGTTTAATCCACATAGTTTATTAGCCAGTAGTTCGGCACGATCATGATCGCATGCTACAAACTCAGGTATGGAGCCTTCGTTGCTGTTGGCAATGACAATATGACCGGCAATATCGCATGCAAACCAGATAATGTTATGATATGCTATTGTGTTGTTGTCTATGCGCATCATTCTCATCCTCCCTTTGATTTAATTATAACAACAAAACCAAAAAACACAACATCCATCACAAAAAAATAAAAGACACAGTGCATGATACATTCACTGTGTCCTTTATTGGTGCCGCTGACGGGACTCGAACCCGTACAGTATCGCTACCGGGGGATTTTAAGTCCCCTGTGTCTACCGATTCCACCACAGCGGCGGCTGGTTGCAATGATAGCACATTATTTGGTAATCGTCAAGCGTTTATGACCTTTTCAATCAGGCCAGGCAATTCGGCAGGATGCTCACAGAAACAATCCGCTCCCAAAGCTTCCAATTCCTCTTTATCCCGAAAGCCCCACAGCACGCTGATGCAAGGTACCTTCGCATTTTTTGCAGTAGCAAGGTCCACCTCGCTGTCACCCACGTACACGCACCGCTCCACGCCGATTGCCGACATAGCCTGCCAAACCATATCCGGCGCAGGCTTTCTGGGCACACCGGCAACTTCACCCACAGCATACACACCAGGAAACAGCACTTGGCTCATGGCTTTCGCTGCAAAATCCGGTTTATTGGTCACCACAGCCAGGGGATATTTTTTTCCTAAAGCCGCAATAACCTCCGGAATTCCATCATACAAGCGGGTCTTTATCTGGCAATGCTCCTTGTAGTATACCTGAAAAATCTGCAGCACCGGCGCAGGATCCGCTCCCTCCGGTACGGCCAGCTGGATCAGCCGCAAGGCACCGTTGCCCACGAAGCGCCGCACTTCCTCAAGCGACCGGGGAGGATACCCAAACTGCGCCAAAGCATAATTGGTGGCATCCCGCAGATCCTCCAAGGTATCCAGCAAGGTGCCGTCCATATCAAAAATAACGCCGGTTTCCATCACAGCCCCCGATTCTTCATTACCCGGATGTCATCGCCCACAAAGGTCAGGCCGGTGAAACTGCCCCGCAACCGGGAAGCGATCTGGGGGGAATACCGCCGGGCGGCTTCATCCACATTCAGGTTTGTGGAGATCACCATGGGCTTAGCTTCCAGCAAACGGTCGTTCAGCAGGCTGTACAGCGCCGCTGTCACAAACTGACCAGGCATCTCGGTTCCCAAGTCGTCGATAATCAGCAAGTCGCAGCTGGCATACCGCTCCGTATCCTTCCGGGCAGCCTCATCGCCGTTAAACTTAGCCCGCTCCAGCTTACTAAACAAATGACTGGCGGTTTCGTAGCACACGGAATAGCCCCGATCTGCCACTGTCCGGGCAATGCAAGCGGAAAGGAAAGTCTTACCCAGACCGGTACCCCCCACAAACAGCAGATTTCCGGAATTTTCCGAGAAAGTGGCTGCATAGGTACGGCAGGTACGGAAATTCCGCTCCATAATGGTTCGGGCGCTGGCGCCGAACTTGGGATCGTATGTATCGCTGTAGTAATCCAGACGGAACTGGCTGAAATTCTCCTTGCCGCCGGCCAGCAGGCTCAGTTCCTTCTTCTGCTCCTGACGGCACAGCTCAGCCAGGCACTCGCACATGGTGCTGCCCACATAACCGCTGCCACCGCAACGGTCACAGATGGGGCTATCGTCCAGATAGCCTTCCTCAAAGCAGGACTCCACCAGCATGGCTCGTTCCCGCTGCAGAGAAAGATTGGCCTCCTTCGCCTGCTCCATGGCAGCCATCACATCACCGCCGGAGGAAAACACCGCCTGGGCAGCCTGCGCCATGGTTCTGCGCAGCTGCAGGTCGATCTCCTTGATTCGAGGCACCCGCTGATAAGCCTCAGCCAAATGCCGCTGATTCTCGGAATCCCGGTCTGCCTTTGCCTGAGCCAGTCTGGCTCTTGCTCTTTGTAACACTTCTGCACTGTAACCCATGGATCATTCCTCCTCCAGTACCCGGCGAATAGCCTCCAACTCCGCCGCACCCAGTTCACCGGATGCGCCCTTGGGAGGCTGCTTGTGGTCACCGGCACGGACATCCGCTGCTGTGCGGAAGCCGGCCTCTTTCCACCGGGTCAAAATTTTATGCATATACGCCCAGCTCAGACCGCCGGTATTCAGGCAAGTCCGCTCATAGGCCATGGTAATCATCTCATCATTGAAGCCCATATCCAGCCATGCAGAAGCATACCGCTCTTCTGCGGCAGTCAGGGCTCTGCCACGAATCTGAAGCAAGCGGCACAGATTCCCCAGACGGCTGTGGTAAACATTTTGCCGCTGGATAAAGGCCGCAGCCTCTTCCATTGTGTCGATGCCTTGCTCCGCCCAGGCGTAGGCCTCCTTTTCGATGGTCCGCAAAGAAGGATTGCGGGAGCTTCCCTTCCGCCGTGCCCGTTCCTGGCAATAGGTGACCAGAACGCAGATCACATCCTCAGGAAGTCCCAAGTACCGGACAAAGCCCAACAAAATTTTCAATTCTTCCGTATTCAGAGTTTTGCCCAGACGGCGCTGGACTTCTCCGTACAGACGGCGGAATGCCGGCTCCTGCTCCATGGATTCCAACACGTCCCGTTCCGAATAGCACGGCCGCTCACCGGCGGCGATATGTAGACGCTTTTCCTCCTGCCACAATCCCAGCTGGCGCAAAGTCGCCACGGCGCAGGACAGCTTGGCATCGGTCAGTCGCAGGGTTTGTGCCGCCCGGGCAGGATCATTGCCGGCTCGGATGTACAGATACAAAAGCGCCGCATCACCGCTGGCAGCCGCCAGCAAGCGATGCACATCACCTTGTTCAATTGTAACGGTTTCTATATTCATAGCATGCACCTTATTTCTTCGTTAGCCGTTATTATATCACAGTTTTCGTCCAAGGACAACGGGTTGAGCATCAGGTTTTTGCCAAAAATACAGTGCAAATTTTGTATGACCACAGCATCTTGTGTCCTTTATCCTTTTTAGACACCAGAAATAAGTACAGGCAGGCGTGTTCCTCGCCTGCCCAATTCGCACCACACCGCTGCGCTTGCGGCGGCACACTTGACAAAAATGTACAGTTTCCATCCGGTCCGTCGTCACAGTCCATGTGGATTTCCTGTCCTTTTCTGTCCACAGTCAGTATGCCCCGGAAGATCACGGCTATACCTGCTCCGGAAAGAAAAAAATCTGCAAAAGCTTATCCACAACAAGAAAATTTTACGAGAATCAAGTACTTTGGTATTCGTGTTAGTTGACAAATGATCCATTCATAATTATAATATATTGTAGTAAAATAGACGAAAACAACAATCAGAAAGGAACCACCATCATGAAGAAATTGACCAAGCGTCTATCCCTTCTCCTGATCCTGTCGCTCTTGGTCCAGCTTCTGCCTACGGTGCTGCCGGTCTTTGCCGCCACCACCAAAGAGCTGACCGACCACTCCTTCAATGCAGAGGGCCTCTGGATCACCGAGATCTACCACAACGACGTAGATCGCAGCGAAGCCGCCAACACCCGTGAGGAGGACGGCTACGTTTCCATCGATCTGTTTGCCAGTGCATCGGATCTGATGGAGTATGTTGAAGTCTGCAGCACCCACGATGACCCTATCCAGGTCAACGATCTGTATGAGCTGTATGTCAACAACACCAAAATGACCATCACCGATATGAGCGGCAACGCCAACGTTACCCTGTCCAAGGGTCAGGTTGCCGTTCTGTGGAACTACCGCACCGACATCGTCATGCCCACCGAGGCACAGCTGCGCTCCGCTCTGCGGATTCCCGACGATGCTGTGGTTCTGAAGTTCTGCTACGGATCCAACATTCCTGCGGACACCTGCACCGTCAGCATCAAGAGCAAGGCTACCGGCAAGGATGTTTCCGCTTTCACCCCCGTGCGTGACACCCACACCAAGGACGGCTACACCGTAGACCTGAAGATGCCCGTGTTCAAGAGCAGCGCCATGGAGGTTTACCGTACCATGAACCTGCCCTCTGCCGGTGTGGTCTATACTGCTCAGCTCAACGGTCTGATTCAGGCCAAGACCCCCGCCGATTTTAGTGGCAAGGGTCTGTATATCACCGAGCTGCACCCCAACGACAAGAACCGGGACTCCACCTATGGCACCGGTACCAACGATGTCATGGAGTTCTTCGAGCTGACCAACACCACCGACAAGGACATCAACCTGAACAACGAATACACCATCTGCTTCACCATTAAAGAAGGCTTCCGCAAGCCTCTGAACATTACCAAGTACAGCTCCTCTGCCAGCAATCATGTAGGCTCCGGAACTAACTGTATCGTCCCTGCCGGTAAAAGTGTTGTTCTGTGGTGCTACCGGTACAGCCAGCTCAGTGGCTACTCCAGCTTCCCCTCCGGCTCCAAATTCCGGGAAGAATACAGCATTCCTTCTGATACCAGCATTTTCATTTTCACCAATCAAAACGGCCTGGCCAATGAAAACCGCGCCATTGAGATCTACAAGAAGGACACCAATGAGCTGGTTTCCAGCTACTGCTATATCGGTGCCGATGAGTGTGCCGATGGCAAGTCTGCTCAGCTGACCATCAACCCCGAAGGTCCTGCCATGCTTCTCTCCGGCGCCAACGCTGCCGCTACCGCAGGTACCACCAAGTCCGACCAGCTGAAGTTCATCATCGATGACGGTTCCGCCATCACCATGACCCTCCAGCCGGATTGGGCACCTCCTGCCTATATTTATCAGGGCGAAGATCTGCGTGTTTACTTCGATTACAAGAATACAGGCGATCTGACCCGTCTGTCCAGCTCCACCTACTACCGACTGGACGGCAAGGGCGACTGGATTCTCTCCGCCGAGGGTGGCATCCGTGTTACCAACCGTTTTGAAACGGTGATCCCCGCCGCTGAGCTGTTTGATCACGATTACGTGGAATTCTACGTCTGCTCTACCAACGAATACCGTACCACCTACAAGGGCATCTACAAGGTAAATATCAAAAAGCTCAACGATGTGGATGGTATCCGTACCAACATCTCCGAGGGTGAAAACGTCAAGGGCACCATTTCCATCACTGCCAACGACGGCACCACCAACTCCAAGACCCAGATCTATATCGACGGCGTGAAGCAGACCACCAGCCGTATGCTGGAAGACGGCGGCTACTTCACCTACACTGTGGACGGCATCGACAGCTACTTCCGCAGCGCTATCACCACCAACAAAGATGTGCTGATTCACCACATCGGCAAGTGGGCTTACGAGAACACTGTCAAGCAGGCAAAGCACATCGACAGCAGCTACTTCACCACCAGCGGCGACAATTTCAAGGTCTCTCTGCGTATCTGGTCCGGTACCATCGGTGCCACCGCTGATGATAAGGCCTATCCCGATGCCAACCGTGACGACTTCACCATTACCAACCTGAAGTTCAAGCTGCCCAACGGCAAGGAATACCTGCCCAGCAAAATTGGCCCCAGCAGCTATAACGGCACCGATACCAGCGACAAGACTAACACCAGCACCGCATTCGATGCTGTCCACAGCATCGGCGACTCCACGGGTTGGTGTCCGTATATGAACGTTCACTTCACCATCCCCATGGCCGATGCTACCGCCGTGGGTGTCAATCTGGACACCACTACACTGTCCAACGGCAAGCACACCCTGAAGGTAACCAACGGCACCTCTACCAAGGAAGTCACCTTCATCGTGGACAACGCTGCTCCTGCCATTAATCTGGGCATCGCCAACAACAGCACTCTGTCCAAGCTGATCAACATTGATCCGCAGGTCACCGATGCCAACCAGATCGACGAATTCGTCACCTATCTGGACGGCAAGGTCATCCAAACTCCCTACCAGACCACCGCTTACGCTCTTGGCGAAGGCAAGCATACGCTGGAGGTTCATGCCGTGGATGCCGCCGGCAACTCTGCCTCCTCCAAGGCTACCTTCACCATCGACGATATCTCCATGACCCTTACCGACGCAGGTGTCCGGGATATCACCCACTCCAACGCCAAGCTCTTCCTCACCGCTCAGAGTAACTCCGCTACCAGCGCCACCTTCTACCGGGCTGAGCGCATCGACACCGCCAACATCCAGACCAGTACCGTAGACGGCCTGCTGCCTCACATCCAGTACACGCTGGATGTAGGAACCGCCTCTGCCGGTGACAACATCGTCGTCAACTGGAACGGCAGTGCCTCCGGCACGGATGACACCCACGTCAGCACCATGTTCGTGCTGAATACCGTCACCGGCGCATGGGACACCATCGCCGCTGCCGATGCTAATGGTTCCATCGAAAACGCCAGCTTCCCGGCTGAAAACCATGTTAAGGATGGAAAGGCCACCATCATCGTCCAATGCACCGCCGATTCCGCCCTGCCGGATCTGGATACCGCCACCGACGGCGTCACCGGTAACAACGCCAAGTGGGACGGTATGAGCCGCCCGGACAAGTACGACTTCTCCTTCGCATGGATCACCGACACTCAGATTTATGTTCAGCGTTATCAGAACCAGATCATTCAGATGAACAACTGGATCGTAAATAACAGGGACGAATGGAAGATCAAGTACCTGATGCACACCGGCGACATCATCGACGACTGGGACGCCATGTATCAGTGGGAAAACGCAGATGTGGCCATGAAGATTTTCGATGATGCCGGCCTGCCCTACGGCGTGCTTCCTGGCAACCATGACGTGGCGGCTGGTCTTGACCAACGGCATAATTACTACACCTACTTCAACGAAGATCGCTTCAACGTCCAGCCCACCTACGGTGGATCCTACCAGAACAACTTTGGTCACTACGATCTGGTCAGCGAAAACGGTCAGGATTTCATCATCGTTTACATGGGCTGGGTCATGAATAAGGCGGAAATGGACTGGATGAACAAGGTATTGGCTGAGCACAGCGACCGCAAGGCCATCCTCTGCTTCCACGGCTATACCCATGTCAGGGAAAGTGTTGACGGCTTGTTGGATTATTTCGGCGTAATGATCCGTGACAACGTGGTCGCCAAGAACCCCAACGTTTTCGCCGTTCTCAACGGCCACTACTCCGGTTCCACCTACCAGACTGTCCGCTTCGATGACAACAAGGACGGTAAGCTGGACCGCACCGTTTACCAGATCTGCACCGACTATCAGTCCGTTGAAAAGGGCGGTCTGCAGTATGTGAAGTTCCTGTACTTTGATCTGGACAACGATAAGGTCTATGTCAACTCCTACTCTCCGAAGATGGACGACTTCAACTACTTCGACACCGCCGCTCCTGCAGATCTGAAGGCCCTGGCAAAGGCAAAGAGCAACGGCGTGGTCAACGATTTGGATGTGGAATCTCTGATCCTCAGCGTCAACTTTGATACCACCGGCGAAACCATTCTGGAAAACAGCTTCAGCGCCTATCTGTACACCGACGAAGTTCTAGGCACCGCAACCATGAACGCCGCCACCGGCAGAATCGAAGCGGATATTTCCGGTCTGGCTCCCGAAACGGATTATATGTGGTACGCAGTGCTGGAGAATGAAAACACCGGTATTCTGCAGACCGATCTTTACGAATTCACCACCGGTGAAGCTCCTGCCCTGCCCACCATCGGCCTGAAGTACCCCAACCTGTCCCTGGAGGACACCGTTAAGATGAACGTGTTCTTCTCTCTGGATCAGGACATCGCCTTCGATAAGATGGGTCTGATTACCTGGACTGAGCAGCCCACAGTTGTGGATATTTCCACTGCTGATGCTGTGATCCCCGGCGGCGCATTCAGCGAAGATGACGGTCTGTACTTCGTTTCCAC
>JAZONA010000006.1:0-9582 GCA_045654265.1 Faecousia sp. | reverse complement strand
TATATTGGATAAGCCGAGACTTTACATAACGAGAAAAACCCAGAGGATGGTAAAATTCTCTTGGCCGCAGCATCAATATGTAATGTCTTTGATGTAAATAAAAAATCCGAACGCACTTCCTATCGTGAAGTAGTTCGGATTTTTTATGTATGGTGGACGATATAGGACTCGATTTAATCAAGGTTCGGCTCGGTCGAGCCCTCGCCGGCGGCGCTGAGGCGCGCCGCATTTAGATGGGTTCGACTCCTATATTGTATTTTCCGCGAAAAACAAAAACCACACCATTCGGTGTGGTTTCATTTTGGTGGACGATATAGGACTCGAACCTATGACCTTCCGCACGTCAAGCGGATGCTCTAGCCAGCTGAGCTAATCGTCCAAGCGCTTGTGTATTATAGCAAGCGATGCACCATTTGTCAATACCTTTTTTCAAATTTTTTGTTTTTTTATTTTCTCGATTCGACAACGGCTGTTTGACCCCCTATTTCGCAAAAATGCAGATATTTTCAAAGATTTCTTTGCAAAACCTCTTGACTTTTCCCAAATCCGGTGCTAAAATAGTCCAGCCGCATCGAAGGGGCTTAAGTTGGTGCGCCCTGCACCCGCCTCAAGAGCGAGACTACACATTATAAAGTAGGTGAAAAAGAAATGAAGGCAGTTATCGTTACCGGTGGCAAGCAGTACACCGTGTCCGAGGGCGACATCCTCTACATCGAGAAGCTGAACGCTGAGGCTGAGGCCACTGTGAAGTTCGACCAGGTTCTGGCCGTGCTGGACGGTGAGAACACCAAGATCGGCGCTCCCGTTGTTGATGGTGCTGTTGTCGAGGCCAAGGTCGTCAAGAACGGCAAGGGCAAGAAGATCGACATCATCCGCTACAAGGCTAAGAAGGGCGAGAAGAAGCACATTGGTCATCGTCAGCCCTACACCAAGGTGGAAATCACCAAGATCGCTCTGTAATTATGACTAGATGCGAATTTTTTACCGAGGAGGATCGGATCACCGGTTTCTCCGTTTCCGGTCACAGCGGCTATGCTGAAGCTGGCTCCGACATCGTCTGTGCCGCCATCTCCGCCGTTGTTACCATGGCCGAAGCCACCATCAATGATGTTTGTGGCGCCAAGGCCAAAGTCCGGGTCAAGAAAGACGATGCTCGCATCACTCTGACCCTCCCCGCCTCCTGCGATGAGGAAGAAAGCGTCCAGGCAGTTCTTGCCGGTATGATGCTCACCCTTTGCAGTATGCGGGACGATTATCCTGATTATATCGAAGTTTTGGAGGTGTAATTCCTATGCTGAAGATTGGTATTCAGTACTTCGCTCACCACAAGGGCGGCGGTTCCACCAAGAATGGCCGTGATTCCGAGGCTAAGCGCCTGGGCGTGAAGCGTGCCGACGGTCAGTTCGTTCTGGCCGGTAACATTCTGGTTCGCCAGAGAGGCACCCACATCCATCCCGGTGTCAATGTCGGTATCGGCAGTGATGACACTCTGTTCGCTCTGGTTGACGGCACCGTCCGTTTCGAGCGCAAGGGCAAGGATCGCCGGCAGTGCTCCGTGTACGCCGAGCAGTAATTGTGCATTAAGAACGAAGGGCTGTTGCATCAAACCTGCGACAGCCCTTTTTCTTAAGTTGAGAGTTGAGAATTGAGAGTTGATAGTTCACACATAATAATCCCAACTATCCACTCTCAACTGTCAACTATCAACTTATTCCGACGTAAGGAGGATTTTTTATGTTTGTAGATAAAGTACGAATTACCGTTTGCGGTGGTCGTGGCGGCGATGGTGCCGTTGCTTTCCACCGGGAAAAATATGTGGCAGCCGGCGGTCCTGACGGTGGTGATGGCGGTCACGGCGGCAGCGTCATCCTGCGAGTCAACGACAACCTCTCCACCCTGCTGGATTTCCGCTATAAGCGCAAGTATTCCGCACAGTGCGGTGCTAATGGTCAGGGTCGTAACATGTCCGGCAAGCGTGGCGAGCCCCTGATCATTCAGGTTCCCCGAGGCACCGTGGTTCGTGATGCAGAAACCAACGCCATCATCGTGGACATGTCCACCGGTGAAGACTACACCATCGCTAAGGGCGGTCGCGGTGGCTGGGGCAACGGTCACTTTGCAACCCCCACCCGTCAGGTTCCCCGTTTTGCCAAGGCTGGTCTGAAGGGTCAGGAACGGGACATCATTCTGGAGCTGAAGCTGCTGGCTGACGTGGGTCTGGTTGGCTTTCCCAACGTGGGCAAGTCCACCCTGCTGTCCGTTACCTCTAACGCCCGTCCCAAGATCGCAAATTACCACTTCACCACTCTGTTCCCCAATCTGGGCGTGATTTTCGTGGACGAGGGCGTGTCCTTCGTCATGGCGGACATCCCCGGCATCATCGAAGGTGCTGCTGAGGGTGCCGGTCTGGGTCACGATTTCCTGCGGCACATTGACCGTTGCCGTTTGCTTGTGCATGTGGTAGACGTTTCCGGCAGTGAGGATCGGGATCCCGTTGCGGATTTCGACGCCATCTGTGCCGAGCTGAAGAATTACAGCGTCGACCTCAGCGACCGACCCATGATCGTCGCTGCCAACAAGACCGACATTCTGGCTCCCGATTCTGATAATTTGGAGCGACTGCGTAAGCATGTTGAGGCCGCAGGCTGTGAGCTGTACGAGATTTCCGCCGGTACCACCCAAGGCACCAAGAACCTGATGCGGGTGGTGGCTGAGAAGCTGCGCACGCTCCCCCCTGTCACCATCTACGAGCCGGAGTATGTGGCTCCCGTGGTGGAAGTTGGCGATCCCAAAGATCTGCTCATCGAGCATCTGGGCAGCACATGGGTCATCACCGGCACTTGGCTGGAGCGGCTCATCATGGACATCAACTTCGACGACTACGAATCCCGGAACTACTTCGACCTGCAGCTGCGCAAGTGCGGTCTGTTCACCCGTCTGGAGGAGATGGGTATTCAGGACGGAGATGTTGTGGATATTTACGATTTTGAGTTTGAATATCAGCGCTAAATATGGTATGCTAATGGAGCCGAGAGATTCGGCTCCATTTTGCATTTTACGGAGTGGTTTTTATGATCCGACATATCAACCCGGTGACTTTTCAGGACTACGGCACCATACTCCCGGAGCGTCCGGACAGCGCCACGCCTCTGGGTGCGGAATGTGTCCGGCTGACGCTGGGACACGGAGATCTGCCGGTGTATCGGGCAGTGGCAGATACTTGGCTGTACTGCCGCAGCGCTATGACGGTGCTGGCTGTTCGCCGGGATCAGGAGGATTTTCACCATTTTTATTTGGATAAGCCGGTTTCCCTACGGCCGGGTGTAGAATTTTGTCTGACGCCCTTTGCACAAGAAACCTCTGCGGAAATGGCATACGACATTCCCCCGGAAGTTCTCGATCATCAGGCGTGGAACACCATGCTTCAAATGGTGCGGCGGCTGCGAGTAGAAAGCCTTTACACCTTCTTCTATCAGGAAAAGGAGCAGGGCTTCCTCTTCCCCGGCGAGGCGCATCCCATGCCGGAGCTGACCTATGTGGATCAGGGTTCGCTGCACAGCGTGGTGGACGGTCAGGATCTTCTGCTGGAACAAGGAGATGTGATGATCTACGCCCCAGGACAGTGGCATATGCAGTATGCGGATATGGGTGTAGCTCCCCGGTTTGTGACCGTCTCCTTTGAGTTGGCCGGTCAGGACTTGGAAAAGCTGAAAAACCGCAAATTCAAAGCGCCTCAGCAGGTAGTGGGTCTGTTGCAGCAAATGCTCAGAGAGCAGGAATCCCCCGATGACCATTCTGCAGACATGATCCTATCCATGTTAAATCAACTTCTGGTGATCCTTTTGCGGCAGGTGGATGCTCCGGTTGCCAAGCTGAAGACCTCCAACAATGTCCATTCGGACAATGAAATCATCCGCGGCGCTCAGCAGTATATCACGGAGCACATCCGGGAAAAGCTGTCTGTGCCGGCAGTTGCAAAGAGTGTCAATGTCAGTCCCAGCTACCTGACGGCGCTGTTTCACAAGCACCTGCAAATTTCTCCGGCAGAGTATATCCGCCGTATCAAGCTTCAGGAAAGCAAGCAGATGATCCGGGAAAACTCCATGACCTTTACGGAAATTGCCGCGGCGCTGCAATATTCCACGGTGCATCATTTTTCCCGGCAGTTTAAGGAAAAATTCGGCATCACCCCGTCGGAATACGCTAAATCCGTCCGGTAAAGATTCAATTATTTCCATTGCATCGGGGCGAAAAATCCGATATAATCATCTCATGAAAGGAAGGTAACGCCATGGATTTTAAGGTACTGGCCGTGGGCGACGTGGTTGGCGAACCGGGTCTGGAACGCATCCGCCGTTCCCTGCGGTATTTGAAGCGGAAATGCGAGGCGGATTTCGTCATCGTCAACGGCGAAAATGCCAGCGGTGTGGGCATCACGCCCCCTCAGGCCGAGGACATTCTGGATGCCGGTGCGGATGTGGTCACCCTGGGCAATCACAGCTTTAACCGCCGGGAAATCGTGTCCTATCTGGACGATTGCCCGCAAATTCTTCGCCCGGCAAACTACGCTCCCCAAACACCCGGGCGGGGCTGGGGCATCTTCGACAGCAAGTGCGGCCCGGTGGCGGTGATCGATCTTATCGGCCGCTGCAACATGAATTACGGCCCTGACAACCCCTTCCTGCTTGTGGACAAAATCCTCAAGGAAGTGGATACAAAGCTGATTTTCGTGGAGTTTCACGGAGAAGCCACCTCCGAAAAGTTAGCAATGGGCTATATGCTGGACGGTAAAGTCAGCGCCGTATACGGCACCCACACCCACGTTCCCACTGCCGATGCCATGGTGCTTCCCAAGGGCACCGGCTACGTCACCGACCTGGGTATGACCGGCCCGAAAAATTCCATTCTGGGCATCAAGCCCCAACAATCCATTCAAAATTTCCGAGGCGATCTGACCAGCCGCTACCAGTGGGCCGATGGCCCCACCAAGCTGGAGGCCGTCCTCTTCACCATCGACAGCGCCACCGGCCTTTGCCGCCGCGTAGAAAGGGTTGATTTAACCGATGAAAATTCTTCACAGCGCTGACCTGCACTTGGACTCCCCTTTTGGTGGGCGTTCCCCGGAGCAGACTGCCTTTTTGCGGCAAAAGCTGTTGGAAGTCCCTGAGAAAATCACCGCACTGTGCAAGTCAGAAAACTGCGATTTGATCCTCCTTGCCGGTGATCTTTTTGATGGTCCCTGGACTAAGGAAAGCTTTAACGCCCTTCGTTTTGCTTTGGAGGAAGCTGGTGTTCCGGTTTTCATTTCTCCAGGAAATCATGACTTTGTGAGCCACGATTCTCCCTATTTATCGGAGAACTGGCCGAAAAATGTACACATTTTTACAAATCCTTATATCGAATCTGTAGCCATTCCCGAGCTGGATTGCCGCATCTACGGTGCCGGGTTCCGGTGCATGGACTGCGATGCGCTTTTGGAGGATTTCCACATCACCGGCGAGGAAACCTATCACATCGCCGTGCTTCACGGCGACCCCACCCAGACGGATTCTCCCTACAATCCCATTACCAAGCAGCAAATTGCCGATTCCCGGCTGGACTATCTGGCTCTGGGTCACGTCCATAAGGGCGGCACCCTCCGTGCCGGCAAAACCCTCTGCGCATGGCCAGGTTCCCCTATGGGGCGTGGTTTTGACGAGCTGGGGAATCGTGGTGTCCTCATCGCAACCGTAGAAACCGCAGCAAAAACCGAATTTTCCCCGTTGGATACTGTCCGATTCTTCGATTTGGAAGCCGCACCCGACGAGGTTTCCGACCTTCTCCCCCCTGCCGGAAACGAGCATTTTTACCGCATCACCCTCACCGGCGAGTCCCCTGCCGTCGACCTGGATGCCATGGCGAAGGAATTCGCCCAGTTCCCCAATTTGGAACTTCGTGACCGCACCGTGCCCCTGAAGGACATTTGGGGTACCGCTGACGAGGACACGCTGGAAGGCGTATATTTTGGACTTCTGAAGGATGCCCTTGACGGGGCTGACGAAGACACCGCCCGGGCCATCACCTTAGCCGCACGACTGTCCCGTCAGATCTTGGATGGTGAGGAGGTGCGTCTGCCGTGAGAATCTATTCCATGACCGCCACCTTCGGCAAGCTGGAGCACAAAACATTGACTCTTCAGCCGGGGCTGAACATCATCGAAGCTCCCAACGAATGGGGCAAATCCACCTGGTGCGCCTTTCTGGTGACCATGCTTTACGGCCTGGACACCCGGGAAAAGACCACAAAAACCGCCTTGGCCATGAAAGAGCGCTATGCGCCCTGGTCAGGCGCCCCCATGTCCGGTCGCATTGACCTGAACTGGAACGGCCGGGACATTACCATCGAACGCAGCAGCAAAGCCCGGATGCCCATGGGCATTTTCCGCGCCTACGAAACAGAAAGCGGCATTGAAATCCCGGAGCTGGATGGCACCAACTGCGGTCAGAAATTGCTGGGCGTGGAACGTTCGGTGTTCACCCGTGCCGGTTTCCTACGGTTCACCGATCTACCGGTAACGAATGATGAAACCCTCCGTCGTCGGCTGAATGCACTGGTAACCACCGGCGACGATACCGGCGCCGCCGAAGCACTGGGGCAAAAGCTGAAGGACCTGAAAAATCGCTGTCGCTACAACAAGAGCGGCTTACTCCCGCAAGCTGAGCAACAGCAGTCTGCTTTGCAGGAAAAGTTTCAGGAATTGGACGGTATCACCGATCAGGCTCAGCGGTTCCAAAAGCGCCAGAGCGAACTGGAAGCACATATTAAAACCCTGGAAAATCACAAGGCGGCGCTGCGCTACGGAGCTGCTAAGGACGATGCTGCCCGGGTGCAAGCCGCTGAGGAGCTGTACCGCACCGCTGCAGCGGAATATCAGGCATTGGATTTCCATTGCCGCACTCTACCCTCCCGGGAGAAAACCGAAGCCACCATTGAGGAGCTGAACCGTCTGCGTCGGGCATGGGATTCCATCCAAATGGAACAGCAAATGCTCCCGGCAGCACCGGTGCAGCCCCATGTACCTGAATCCTTCCGAGGTCTGCGCCCCAATGAAGCGGTCAGCCGCGCAGTGGATGACCGGGACGAAATGAACGGCTTGATTGAGCCGAAAAACGTTCTGGCGCCGCTGTTTTACGCTCTGGGTGGCGTGGCTATTGCCGCCGGTGCTGCGTTGCTGATCCTAAAGCTGTTCGTCTTTGCCATTTTTGCTGGTGTAGTGGGCATAGGCTGTCTGGCAATGGGCATTATATTTGGTCAGCGGCACAAGAAAAAGCTGAATCAAATTCTCAGTCGGCAGATGCATCTGTGCCGCCGGTACAGCAGCAGTGAACCGGACGAGTGGGTAGCCAGTGCCCGGAAATACAAGGTCAGTTGGGAAGCCTATGAGCTGGAAAACAGCGAGTTTGCCAAGCTTCGTGGGGATGTGGACAGCCGTCAGGATGCCATTTCCCAGCAGATCACCCAGATTGCCGGAGAAATGAGTCTTTCCGATGCACTGGAGCAATGGAACCGCCATTTGAACTACCACAACCGGCTTGCCGATGCCCAGCGGAACCTTCAGCAGGCAGAAAAGCACCTGCAGGCCATGGTAGCCATGGCAAAGCCCGCCGAGCCTCCTGCTGAACCGGATGCGCTGACCTTCACCGACGCAGAAACCAACCGTCTGCTGTCCGATGCCACCTTTGAAGTGCGTCAACTGCAGCATAAATTAGGCCAATGTCAAGGTCAAATGGAAGCATTGGGCAGCCGGGAGATACTGACCAAGGAACTATGCGATGTGCAAAAGCGGATCGAGGCGCTGGAGCTGACCTATCGGGCTCTGGATCTGGCGCAAAATTCTCTTGCCGAAGCATCTACCCAGTTACAACGGCGGTTTGCACCGAAGATTTCCAAGCGGGCTCAGGAGCTGTTTGGTCAGCTGACGGACGGACGGTATGACCGGCTGACCTTGGCGGAGGATATGACCCTCCACGCCAAGTCCCTGGATGCAGACGTACTGCACTCCCACCAGTGGTACAGTGACGGCACCGTAGATCAGCTGTACCTGGCGCTGCGCCTTGCGGTGGCAGAATCTCTGACGCCCAATGCGCCGCTGATTCTGGACGATGCGCTGGTACGTTTTGACGATGAGCGTCTGCGTCTTGCCATGGAGCTGCTGAAGCAAGAAGCCGAGAATAAACAGGTCATCCTCTTCACCTGTCAAGGCCGAGAGCATGATATAATGGAATAATTGGAAGGCTGCCGTAACACGGCAGCCTTCTTCTACTCTTCCAACGCTTTTTTCAGCTTTTCCAGCGCCCGTTTTTCAATGCGGGACACATAGCTCCGGCTAATGCCGGTGAGATCAGCCACCTCCCGTTGTCGCATGGCGCCTTGAACGCCCAAGCCATAGCGCAGGCGGATCACCTGCTGTTCCTGCTCCGTCAGGCAGGACTCCACCGCCTTAACCACCCGCCGTGCCGCCTCCCGGCGGCTGACGGTTTCCAGTAGGTCTTCCTCCTCCCCCACCACATCCATCAGCGACAGCGCCGCCCCGTCGACACCGGTTTCAATGTAATCCGACAGCGACACATCCTGACTGGATTTCTTCTGACTGCGAAAATACATCAGAATTTCATTTTCCACGCAACGGGCGGCATAAGTAGCAAGCCGTGCGCCCTTGGAGGCATCAAATGTGGTAATCCCCTTAATCAGTCCAATTGTGCCAATGGAAATCAAATCCTCCTGATCTGCCGTTTGGGCGTAGTATTTTTTCATAATGTGGGCAACCAGGCGCAAATTATGTTCGATCAGAGTATTCCTGGCATGCAAATCCCCAGCGGCGCTAAGGGTCAAATAGTGCTGTTCCTCCTGAGCGGACAGCGGTCGTGGGAAACTCCCCGGAGAAAGCTGCAGAGAGTAAAACATGCCACTGAGCATCAGCCATAGGCTGGCGATCATGGTACTCACCTCCGCTACAGCCTATTCTCACATGCACGTCCGTTTTCCAACTATAGCTTACACGCGGGATCCACTTTAGATAAAAAATCAAGTGGCGCAGCCAGTTGGCTGCGCCACTCTTAATTAGGAATTAAACAGATTGTTGTTCTCTGTTGGAACATGGTAACAGAAGCCGTTGTATTTTGCGCTTTGTTCCTCGGTGATTCTCACTTGACAACCGCCGATCATTTCTATCAAGAAAATCCAACCCACATTATCCATGGGATAACCACATTCACCGTCGGCCTTGGTATCGGTTTTGACCTCGCAATTGCCTGCAATGGAGGTGCTCAGAGCGAAGCTCTCGAAGGCAATATCCGGCTTGGAATATGTTTTCTTCATGCCTTTCCTCCTTAAGCAAAGTATGCCTTGGCGTAGCTGCCGTAAACAGCGATTGCTCTTGCCAGAGCGGAGCTGTCCGCCATAGCTGCACAGAATGCGCTCACACTATAGGGCAGCACGCCGGTGCAGTAGCGCACGCCATTGGATTCGTACACTGCAGCCACATAAATGGTGGTGTCCAGATCCTTAGCGGCAATTCCGCTGACAGCGTTGTCCTGCACAATA
>JAZONA010000005.1:0-1551 GCA_045654265.1 Faecousia sp. | reverse complement strand
GGCTGGCTGAAGCCCTATCTGGCGGCGGCACTGCGTGCCGGTGTCACTGTGGGCTGGCCGGAGCAGGAAACCTTCGGTGCCGGGGAGGCAATTTCCGGCGCTGAGGCGGCATTGCTGCTGCAGAACGGTCTGGGGCTGCCCGTTATCGATGTGAGCAACAAGGAAAATGGCAGCGAGTTGCCCGCATGGGCTGAAGAAGCCCTCATGGCCACCGCCGCCGAGGGCTTTGAGTTGGAGGCCGATGCCCACCTGACCCGTGCCGAAGCGGCGAAAATTCTGTATCAAGTGAGCAAAATGGCCACCAAAGGAGATCTGTATTAATAAAAAAGCTTCGTCCCGGTTGGGACGAAGCTTTTTAATCGTTATAAAACAGCAGTGAGAACCATGTGACAACATTCTCGCCGTACTGGAAGGCCAGCCCCATTTCGTCCAGCATGGACAAAAGGTTGATGCCATGGCTTTCCACGCAGGGATGCATCCGTCCCGGCAGGCGGCAGGGCAGACCATCGGCGATGGCACACCGCTCGCACACAGCGCAGGCCTCCGTAGACAGCACATAGGGCCACACCCCCTGCTCTCGCATCAGATCCCGGACCTGATTTGTGATGCGCTCATGCTCCGGCCGGGTGGCCAGGGTTTCCTCCATATCCGAAATATCGTTGACTTCAGTGATGGTGGCGATCATAAGGCATTTTTCGTAGCCGGCGCACTTTTTCTGACAGCTTTCCACGCTCCCAACCCCCGGAGGACAAGCCCAGGACTTGCCGTACATGGGACATTCATGCTCACAGATCCAGCGGATCCGTTCTGAAAATTCCAGCTGGTCAGGGGTGATAAAGGCATAGGTGTAGAGAGGAAGCTGTGTCAGTTCCTGCTCTAAACGTTCCACATCCATCATAAAAACTCCTCCAAAATAGCCTGACAACCTTCCAAAATATCATCCCAGGTCTGCCCAAAATCCCCGGTGTACCAGGGATCCGCCACGTCCCGGTTCAGGAGTGGACGAATCTTGTCCGGGTCGGCAGGAAGCATCCGGCTCAGGTACCGGGCGTTGCTGGCATCCATGTAGTAGATCCGATCGTAGTGGTGAAAATCCGCCACCGTCACCTGCCGTGCAGTCTTCCCGGCGCAGGAAATGCCGTGTTTTTGCAGTTCCCGTCGGGCAGGGGGATACACCGGATTGCCGATCTCCTCCCGACTCACCGCCGCCGAAGCGATCTCAAACCGAGCCGCCACCCCAGCCTTGGCCACTAAGTCCTTCAAAATAAATTCACCCATGGGACTGCGGCAAATATTGCCATGGCAAACAAATAAGATTTTAACCATCTTATGAATCTCCTTAAAAATGCCGGATTTCTTCTTAAATCCTTGTATTTACGCCCCTTTCGCACCTTGAATGTTAGGGGCGTTTTTCGTATCTTTTCAAATCTTCTCGTTTCTTCTCATGCTTTCTCGGGCAACTTTGGTAAAAACTTTGGTAAAAATTAAGAGTTTACCAATGGCCTATCTGCCAGCTACCCGCAGGAGTTCTTGCTTCGCATCATCGAATTG
>JAZONA010000004.1:0-8655 GCA_045654265.1 Faecousia sp. | reverse complement strand
GCGAATCCTTATTGTTTAGATAAGGATTACAGCTTTATCTCTATCTCAACGCCAGCGGGGAGATCCAGGCTCATCAGAGCCTCAACGGTCTTCTGGTTGGGGTTGAGGATATCGATCAGTCTCTTGTGGGTTCTGCGCTCGCACTGCTCACGGCTATCCTTGTACTTGTGGACAGCGCGAAGGATAGTCACGACTTCCTTCTTGGTGGGCAGCGGGATGGGGCCGGAAACCTGAGCGCCGTTGCGCTTTGCGGTCTCCACGATCTTAGCAGCGCTGGAGTCGATCAGCTGGTGATCGTAAGCCTTCAGCCGAATGCGGATCATTTCCTGGTTTGCCATGGTTTGTTTTCCTCCTTGAATTTCGTACTCAGTTTTGCGTGGGTTCTGGGTACGGTCGAACTGTTTTTGTTAACGCCGCCGTGCGTATCATTCCGGGCCAAGAAAAATGGCCGACGCAAGGCCGACCTTTCCCCTGCCGCAGCGATATACGCAGCGCAAACAGAAGCAGTTCAGCCGCCCGATGACCGGACATACTCCACGGAAGTTACCGCCTTTCGACGCAATCTCCCGCTTCATCGCAGTACATGCATAGTATCCCTACACACGCTCGATTATGATACCACCCTTTTCACCATTTGTCAAGCAAAAAATTCAGATATTTTCACAAATTTTCATATTATTTTTCAGCCATTCCGACGGAGTAATTTTTGCGTATAAATGCATAAATTCACCGCCGCAGGTGGAAAGGCTTCCCCAGAGGAAAACAAAAAGGGAGGGCTAAAGCCCTCCCCCTACATTATAATATAGTATTATTTCCGCATTTTATTGTACAATCGCTGGGTCAGCTCCCGCAGAGGGACAAACAGCACCAGCGCCAGCACAAAATTACCGGCGCAGTGCATCACGTCGAATGGGATGCCGGAGATCCATTTGCTCACCGCATACCCCGCGCCGCCGATGCACAGATCCACCGGCGCACATAGCATGCCGAACAGCAGTCCGTACACGCCGGAAACCAGCGCCCACGCAAAGGGGTTGCGAATCTGCCGCAGCAGCACACCCAGTGCCACCGGAATCAGCCAAATATACAGATAATTGAAATTCCACGTCCCCAGACCGTAGAATAAAATCTCCGCCGTCACATACACCCACATAGGGCACAACGCTTTCCAGCCGAACACAGCCCCCATCACCAGTAGCATCAGGGTCACCGGCTCGATATTGGGAAGTGAACTCATGGCCACCTTGGCCCCGAAGGTCAGCGCCGCCAGCATGCCAAAAAGGGTGATTTGACCGACACTCAGCCAGCGTTTATCCAATGGTATACACCAACCGATACACTACACCGTCCTCAATGGGAGTCTGCTCGATGCCATACATGGCGTAATCCTCGCCAATATAGAACGCCCAGTAGCTTTGATTGACGCTCCAGTCAGCCTTCTCGCCGTCTACGGTGTGGAACATACCGGGATTGCTCTCATCGGCGATGACCAAGCCTTCCTCATAGACCGCCTCACCCAGATAGGTCTTTACCGACTGATACTGGAAGGTCTTTTTAGAGCCATCGCCGTGGACAACTTCTACCGTGAAGCTCTTGCCAGGCACTGCGGTGGTATTCTCACCGGGCTGGGTGGTGCCGTCTTGGGTGGTGACCTGCGGAGCAGGTGCAGGCTTGGGCTTGTTGGCATTGTAAACCGCCAGCATACCCACCACCAGCGCCGCCAGCGCCAGAACCGCAACAATAATCCAGATCCATGTTTTTTTCATACTTTTTTCCTCCTGAAAATGCAAAGTGCCGTGGCACCGAAAGTCGGTGCCACGGCCGTTTTTCCGTGACAGTTACGCCTCGTAATCTCGCGTGGCGCAGGAGTAAACACCATCTCGTAGGTCTTCTGACTTGCGCATACGGAACTGGGGGTTCCACGTCGTCCTCCGCCTTCCCGGGATACTCCCAGTGACCGGCTTTCGCCATGGAGGACGCCTCTGCGCTTACAGCGGCGGTACCGTTCGGGATTCTCACCCGATTATCTTGTTCAGCGGAGTAAGGTTCTTCGCCCCATCCGCCACGAAACAGCTATCCAATTGTCAATACTATTATAGCACGCTTGTCAAGTCTAACACCAGCAGCAGCGCCCCAAGCAGCACAGATTACACAGCCAGCACAAAATAGCATTGGTGCAGAAGCCGCCACGCATAGAAAAGCCCTTGTAATTCTCCGCCTGCTGGCGATAGCTGCTTTCGCCATGCTCGATGGCCTGCAGCACCCGCAGATATTCCCCATTGTCCGGCTCCATAGACACCGCCCGGCGGATATGCTCCAGGGCCGTGACCTGATTACCCAGGCCGTCATTGGCCAGCGCGCTGAGGTAATACCAATGGGCGTTGCGCTCGGTGGCATTGTTCAGGGCGTTGATTGCCTCCTGATACCGGCGGAATCGGATGTACTGGAAGGCGGCCTTCTGATACTGATCGTCGGTATTTTGCTGATAGGCCTGCTGATAGCCGCCGTAGGGATTCTGTTTTTCGGGATTTTTGATCTGCTCGTAGGCGGCGTTGATCCGCTGCATCTGCTTAGCCGCCTCCGCATCCCCGGGATGCAAATCCGGGTGATACTGCTTTGCCAGCTTTCGATACGCCCGCTTGATTTCCTCGTCCGAGGCATTGGGGCTTACCCCCAGAACCTTATAAGGATCTTCAAACATCCTTTTCCTCCTGCGATTTCCGCTTTTGCTTTCCAAAATTCATCCAAACGCCGCTGTACAAAATATTGTCCAGCACCGCTTTGTCCTGCACCAAGGGAAGCTTTTCAAAATGTCCGGTGCATTTTGCCATAGCCAGCACCAGATATTCCTCCCAACGGGCAGGATCCTCCCTGCCGCTCTGAAGCAAAGGATTATACTTTCCTCTGCGCTTGTCCTTGGGGTAATCCACCATGGCATCCGCCAGATAGATAAACCGGCCCAAAGAAAAGCCCACCTGATACAGGGTTTCTTTCCAGTAATCCTGCTTGTACACCAGAAGCTGACCCATCAGCTCGCCGAAACAGTTGGCGGGCTCGTCAATGTTGGCGCATTTGTCCTTTTCCAGCGCCGACAGCCGTGCGATGCATGCCTCAATAGCGCCACATTGCCGGGGGTACCGGGCAGTCAGCTCCGACATGTGATTTTCCAGCCGCCCAGCCATAAGCTTGGCGGTTTGCTTTTTGTCGTCATTCCAGTCGTCCAGACACTTGTAGTAAGACAGCGCCACGTTCATATCCGCTGCATACCGGACAAATTCATTGTCCACCCACGGCTTGGGCTTAAACGGATGCAAAGCGCAGGCGCGGTTTCCCGATGTTTCCTCCGGCTCATAAAGACTCATGAGAAGCATAGCCAGAAAGGCCATATCGTAGCTGAGGGTCAGCCGTGCGGTCTGGCTGGCACGCTGACGGATCTGCCGGCAAATGCCGCAGTACACACTATTATACCGCTGTTTCTGTTCTTTTGTCAATTCCGAAACATTTGCGGATACAAAACCAAACATATTCACCCTCCTGAACCTATTTTTTTCCATTATACCATAGGATTGTGAACAGTGCGTAAACTTTTTGGGAAATGATTTATTTTCTCTCCATCAAATAGCGGTTCAATGCGCCGCCCAGGAACACGATATAAATACAGCAGTACAGCCACAAAAGTGCCAGCGCCACCGCATAAACCGATCCGAAAATGTGGGCATAATGGTGAAAATGCTCCACATACACAGAGAAAAGCTGAGAAAAAATCATCCAACCCACCGATGCCAACAGCGCACCGGGGAGGCACTTCATCACATGGTTGCGCTCATTTGGCAATACCGCATACATGGCGGTGAACAGACTGATTTGAAGCAGCAACAGCAAAACCAACCGCAAATCGATCAAATTCATCGCAAACAACAGCACCGGATTGGTGGTCATGCGCAGGTAATCCAGAATGGAATTGCCGAAAACCTGCAAAATCAGGGTCAGCACCAAAACTACCAAAAATGCCAAGGTATAGCCGATGCACAGCCCCCGGGTGACGAAGTAATTTCGCCGTTCCTCCACGCCGTACACCGCATTCATGCCCTGCATCAGCCCCCACATGCCCCGGCTGGCCGACCACAGCGCCACCACGATAGCCAGCGACAGCATGGTGCCGGAGGTATTGGCATAGGCACCGGTAAGCATCCGCTCCAACGCAGGCATAAATGCCTCCGGTAGGACACCTTTCAGCAGGTGCAGCACATCCTCCACTCCGAAGCTGGTATAACCCAAAATCGCAAAGAGGATCACCGCTCCCGGAAATGCCGACAATGCCAAAAAGAAACTGGTGGAGGCGCTGTGAACTGAAATTTTCATAGGACGCAGGTACGCTGCCGTTTCTTTGCCGATGCGGATGATATTCCATTGCGGGAGCTTTTTCATGGGTGCGCCTCCTTCCTATTAGGAAAGGCCCACCGCCGTGGCAGTGGGCCTTGCATACTATATTATTCCGCAGAAATCAGGTAATAGTACACCGGCTGGCCGCCATAGAGCAGGTTAATGTCCGCATCGGGGCAAACCTGGGAGAAAATCTCCGCTGCCTTCTGGGCATGCTTTTCCTTGACGTTCTCGCCGTAGTAGATGGTGATATATTCCTTGCCGGACTTCTGAACCTTCTTGGCCAGAGCCTTCAGCAGTACACGGATGTCACGGCTGGTGCCGAACAGAGCCTTGCCGTACAGCGCCAGGTAGTCACCCTCCTTGATGTCCCGACCCTCGAAATCGGAGTTACGGGCGGCGTAGGTGATCTGCATGGTGTCCACGGTGTCCAGCGCCTCGGTCATAGCCTCCACATTCTCCTCTTCAGTACCCTCGGGGTTGAAGCTGAGCATGGCGGTGATGCCCTGGGGCACGGTCTTGCTCTCGATGACCACAACCTTCTTGGGGGTCAGAGCGTCCACCTGCTGAGCAGCCATGATGATGTTCTTATTGTTGGGCAGAACCAGAACGATCTCAGCAGGAACCTTGTTCACCGCCTCTAGAATGTCCTGGGTGGATGGATTCATGGTCTGGCCACCGGAAACAACCCGGTCAACGCCCAGATCCTTGAACACCTTCTCGATGCCCTCGCCGGCGCTGACAGCCACCACGCCAAAGGTCTTCTCCGGCTCGGCGATCTGAGGAGCCTTCTCAGCCTCGCTCATCACCTTCTCGGTGTGCTGCAGACGCATATTTTCGATCTTAACGGTAACAAAGGAGCCGTAGTCCATGGCCTCATGCAGAGCCTTGCCGGGGTCATTGGTGTGGACGTGAACCTTGATGATCTCATCGTCGTCCACCAGAACCAGGCTGTCGCCCAGGCTGGACAGGAAATCTCTCAGCTTCTCCGGGTCCATGTCATTCTCACGCTGAATGATGAACTCGGTGCAATAGGTGAAGGTGATCTCCTCATCGTCGAAATCGGCGAAGTTGGCAGAATCCTTGATCTCGGAGGCGAAGCCCTCAGGCACCACCACGTCATCACCCTGCAGGGCAGACATCATGGATTCCAGAGCCACCAGCCAGCCCTTACCACCAGCATCCACAACACCGGCCTTCTTCAGCACCGGGTTCTGGTTGGTGGTTTCGGCCAGAGCGATCTTGGCCTCCTCAATGGCGGCGGCATGGACGGACTCGAAGTAATTATTCTGCTTAGCGGCCTTCTTGGCCTTGGCAGCAGCCAGACGGGCAACGGTGAGGATGGTGCCCTCGGCAGGCTTCATGACTGCCTTGTAAGCGGCATCCACGCCCTCCTGCAAAGCAGCGGCCCAGGTCACGCCGTCACAGACCTCCACGCCCTTCAGGCGCGTGGAAATACCACGGAACAGCAGGGACAGAATAACGCCGGAGTTACCTCTTGCGCCACGCAGCATGGCGGAAGCGGCAGCGGCAGCGGCCTTCTCCAGGCTGGGATCTTCCAGCTTGCGCAGGTCGTTGGCGGCGGCGTTGATGGTCATGGACATATTGGTGCCGGTGTCGCCATGGGGCACGGGGAATACGTTCAGGTCATTCAGAGCCTGCTTATTGATCTCGATGCCGGCCGCGGCGCTGATAATCAGCCGCCGAAGGTCAGCTCCATTGACAGTTTGCTTCAATTTCTTTACCTCCGATTATTCACCCATCATGGAGTCAACGTAAACATTCACGCCACGGACTTCGGTATTGGTGCACTTTTGCACCACATAGCGGACTTCGGAAATGATGGCGTTGCCCACGGCGGTAAGATTCACGCCGTTGTCAACGATGATATGCAGATCGATGGAAATGCTGTTGTCCTGATGGAAAACCACATGAACGCCCTTGCTCATGGATTCCTTGCGAAGCAGATGGTACAGACCATCCTTGACGCTCCGGGCAGCCATGCCCTTCACGCCGAAGCAGTTGGAAGCGGCGGTGCCGGCAATATCGGTATAGACGCTGGTGCTGACACAGACGGAGCCATTTGCATTGTTGTGACAGATCATAGTTCATTACCTCCAATAATCTTGGTGGGCCGATGTGGGCATCGTCCCTGGAAAATCAAACCATGCTATCTTCCCAGCAGGAAGGAGCAGTCAGGCCCATCATCTTCACAACGGTGGGAGCCACGTTGGCAAGGCCGTAAGCGCCTTCCTTGACGGTCCAGTTGTTGTCCTTGTCGTAGATGATGAAGGGAACGGGGTTCAGGGAGTGGGCAGTACGGACAGAAGTCTTACCCTTCTTGGTTTCGGTCATCTGGTCGGCGTTGCCGTGGTCGGCGGTGATCAGCACGGTGTAGCCGTACTTGTCAGCAGCCTCGATGATGGCCTTCAGGCCGTTGTCCACGCACTCCATGGCGTACACAACAGCGTCCATCACGCCGGTGTGACCGACCATGTCGCCGTTGGGGTAGTTGCAGCGGATAAACTGGAACTTCTTAGAAGCCATGGCCTCCACCATCTTCTCGGTGATTTCCTTGGACTTCATGGCAGGAGCCTGCTCGAAGGGGATCACGTCGGAGGGGATCTCCTCGTAGACCTCCAGCTCCCCGCTGACCTTGCCGGAGCGGTTGCCGTTCCAGAAATAGGTCACATGACCGTACTTCTGGGTTTCGGACACAGCGTACTCATGGATGCCAGCCTCACACAGCACCTCAGTCAGGGTGTTGGTGATGACGGGGGGCTGAACCAGATAGTTTTCGGGGATGTTCAGGTCGCCGTCGTACTGCAGCATACCGGCAAACTTCACGCCGGTGTAGCCGGGGCGCTCGAACTTATCAAAATCCTTGCGGTCGAAGGCCAGGGAAATCTCCTGAGCCCGGTCGCCACGGAAGTTGAACAGAATCACGCTGTCGCCATTGTTGATGGTGGCAACGGGAGCGCCATTGCGAGCCACAACGAAAGCAGGCAGATCCTGGTCGATGCAGCCGGTCTCGGCACGGTAGGTTTCGATAGCCTCGGTAGCAGAAGCGAACTGACGGCCCAGACCCTGCACATGGGTTCTCCAGCCCAGCTCAACCATACCCCAGTTGGCCTCGTAACGATCCATGGTCACCTGCATACGGCCGCCGCCGGAAGCGATGGCGTAGTCACAGCCGTCGGTGTTCAGCTCAGCCAGAGTGGCTTCCAGCTGGCCCACATACTCCAGAGCGGAGGTAGCGGGCACGTCACGACCGTCCAGCAGGATGTGGCAGTAAGCCTTCTTCACACCCTCAGCCTTGGCCTGCTTCAGCAGAGCGATCAGGTGGGAAATGTTAGAGTGAACGTTGCCATCGGACAGCAGGCCCAGGAAGTGCATAGCCTTGCCGTCGGCATTGGCCACCAGGTCCTTCCAGGTGGTGCTGTTGAACAGAGTACCGTTTTCGATGGACTCGCCAACCAGCTTGGCACCCTGAGAGTAAACCTGACCGCAGCCCAGAGCGTTGTGACCAACCTCGGAGTTGCCCATATCCTCATCGGAGGGCAGACCGACGGCGGTGCCATGGGCCTTCAGGTAAGTATGAGGGCAGGTAGCCAGCAGATTATCCAGAACGGGGGTCTTAGCCACGACCACAGCGTCACCGCTGCCGCCGTCGCCCTTGCCAACGCCGTCCATGATTACCAAAACAATGGGTTTTTCCATAAGATTACCTCCAAAACACGATTTGATCGTAGTGTACGCAGTATATTGGTTGTACTATTTTACATCATAATTACAAAAGTTACAACCCATTTTTAAAACTTTTTCCGAAATCACGAAAAAATCCTCAGGTTTCCGGTGCCTTTTCGGCACTTTTCCCCTGAGGATGTTAAGCAAATATTAAAAATACACCCTACAATAAGGTATCCTTAGTTCATCGTTCCCTCGGCGCGGTGGAACAGATCACCGATCCGCTCCCGCAGAGCGATGGCTTCCGGGGTATCGGCGGTGCCGCTTTCATCGATCCACCGGGCAGATGCCGCCTGAGCATCCTTCAGAGTTTGCAGATCGAAACTCAGATCCGCCACACGGAAAGAGGGCAAGCCAGACTGCCGTGCCCCGAAGAAATCACCGGGGCCACGAAGCTTCAGATCCTCCTCGGCAATCTTGAAGCCGTCGGTGGTCTTGCACAGAGCCTTCAGCCGCTGGAGGGTTTCGGCATTTTTATTGTGAGAGGTCAGAATGCAGAAGCTTTTCGCACTGCCACGACCCACT
>JAZONA010000003.1:0-8099 GCA_045654265.1 Faecousia sp. | reverse complement strand
CATTCTTCGGTCTATGTTATCAAGACCCAGGGCGTCTACTTCCAGACGCCGGAGGGCCAGATCGGCCACCTCCCGGGTGATGGTGCCGTCTCCGATGATTTCCGCAAAGTCCCGGACACGGCGCAGGAAGCGGTTGGCGATTCGGGGTGTGCCACGGCTGCGGGAGGCAATTTCCATGGCGCCTCTGGGGTCGATATCCATGCCCAGAATGGTGGCGCTGCGAGTGACGATTTTTGCCAGCTCCTCCGGGGTGTACAGCTCCAACCGCAGGGAAACGCCAAAGCGATCCCGAAGAGGGGCAGAAAGCTGACCGGCACGGGTGGTGGCACCAACAAGGGTGAACTTGGGCAGATCCAGACGGATAGAGTTGGCGCTGGGGCCCTTGCCCACGATGATGTCGATGGCAAAATCCTCCATGGCGGGGTACAGAATTTCTTCCACAACCCGGTTCAGCCGGTGGATTTCGTCGATAAACAGAATGTCGCCGGGGTTCAGATTGGTCAGCAGAGCCGCCAGATCACCGGGTTTTTCAATAGCAGGGCCGGATGTGACCCGGATATTCACGCCCATTTCGTTGGCGATGACACCGGCCAGAGTGGTTTTGCCCAGACCGGGAGGGCCGTAAAGCAGGGTGTGATCCAGAGGCTCGCCACGGCGCCGTGCGGCCTCAATATAAACAGACAAATTCCCCTTGGCCTTCTCCTGACCGGTGTAGTCGGACAGAAGCTTGGGGCGCAGACCGATTTCGCCGGCATCCTGGGGGGCATATACCGGGGAAATCATGGGCGTATCCAGTTCGTGGGAAAATTCTAAGCTCATTGCGTATTTCCTCCTGTGGGGTTAGCCTTTCATTACCATAGCGCGTAAAGCATGGCGGACCATTTCCTCTGTGGAGGCGTTGGGATCAACACCCTTGAGGGCGGCGGAGATTTCCGCCGGGGTGTAGCCCAGCTCCTGCAGTGCGGCGGTGGCCAATGCGGCATTGTTGCTGGCCTGCACGGGAGCTGCAACCTTGGTACCGGAGAAATCCAGCTCCACATCGCTTCCACCCAGCTTGTCCTTCAGCTCCAGAATGATCCGCTGGGCGATCTTCTTGCCGATGCCCTGAGCGGCGGTGAGCATTTTTTCGTCGCCGGTCATCACGGCAAGGGTCAAATTCTGAGGCCCACCGGAGGACAAAATAGCCATAGCCGCCTTGGGGCCAACGCTGTTGACGGAAGTGAGCAGCTCAAAGCACCGCTGTTCTTCCTTGCTGATGAAGCCGTAAAGGTCGAAGGCATCCTCCCGGATAGCCTCGGTAATGTAAAGACGGGCGTTTTGGTTCAGCTTCAGCTGACCGGCGGTATAGGCGGTGACACGGCAACCGTAGCCAACGCCGCCGCAATCAATCACAGCCAGACCCGGTTCAAGTACCGTAACCTGCCCGGAAACGTAATAAAGCATGGAGAATCCTCCTATTGTCGTTGGATTTGTGCAAGCAAAGACGTTGACGAACGGGCGTGGCACAGAGCGATGGCTACCGCATCCGCCGCATCGTCGGGCTTAGGGGCGCTTTCCAAATGCAGCAGCCGCTTGGTCATGTCCATGACCTGATGCTTGGTTGCGTTGCCGTAGCCCACCACCGCCTGCTTCACCTGCATGGGCTTGTAGGGGAAAACCTCCAGCCCGGCCTGCCGGATGGCAAGCAAAATTACGCCCCGGCTCTGGGCAACACCAATGCCGGTGGTGACATTCTGACCGAAAAACAGCTCTTCGATTGCCACCACGTCCGGTTTCGTTACCTCCAAAAGCTGGCGCATATCTTCATAAATAATCTCCAGCCGGGCAGAAAAATCCATACCCGCAGGGGTTGTGATGGCACCGCACCGCAGGAGCTGATACTGTCCCCGGTTTGCTTCGATCAAGCCGAAGCCGGTGATGCCGTAGCCGGGGTCGATGCCCAGAATCTTCATTGCATACCACCGCTGGCGATGTGCCAGAAGTACAGAAGGACGCAGATAATCATAATCACAACGCCGATACGGGCTGCCCACACCTGCCATGCGGGACGGGGGACGTATTTCTTCTCAGGCTCAATTGCCTGCTGTTCTTGTTCCAAAACTTCGTTTTCCATTGTATTTCACCTCATTATATATCATAACACAGTTGTTTTAGAATTCCTACAACTTTTTTTAGAAATGTAAGGGATTGTTTTCCGGAATGAGGTGCTGGTTACTCCCGATTTATACCCGTACACTCCGGTGTCGGTTGCGTATTTGAGAAATGGCTGCTACAATGCGAGCATAAGCAATGCACAGGATAAACGACTTGCAATGGGCATATATCTGTGCTACAATGCAACATAGAAAGGATGATTGCTATGGAATACATTCTGCAGACCAATGGTCTGACTAAAAAGTACAAAAAGCATCTGGCGGTAAACGGCGCCAGCATGAACATCGCCCGGGGCGACATTTACGGCTTCGTAGGTGAGAACGGCTCCGGCAAGACTACCATTATCCGTCTGATTACCGGCCTGATTTTTCCTGAAAAGGGCGAATTCACTCTTTTTGGTGCGAAGAACACCGATCCTGCCATCCACGCCGCACGGCGAAAGTTGGGTGCCATCGTAGAGAGTCCTTCCATTTACGGTAATCTGTCCGCTTATGACAATCTGAAGCTGCAAAGCACCATTTTGGGCATCTCCGGGGATGAGCGGATTCGTCAGGTGTTGGTGGAAGTGGGCCTGGGCGAGCTGTATGACAACAAAAAGCATGCCGGCGATTTCTCTTTGGGTATGCGCCAGCGGCTGGGTATTGCTATGGCTCTGCTAGGCGAGCCGGAATTTTTGATCCTGGACGAGCCCATGAACGGCCTGGATCCTGCGGGTATCGTGGAAATCCGTGAGCTGATCCTGCGACTGAACCGGGAGAAGGGCATCACGTTCCTGATTTCTTCGCATATTTTGACGGAGCTGCAGCTGGTGGCCACCAAATACGGCATTATTTCCAAGGGTAAGATCATTCGGGAGATTACCGAGGAACAGCTTCATCAGGAGTGCGCCCGGAATACCATCATCCGTGCCGACAAGCCTGCTGAGCTGGAGACGCTGATGCGCAGTCTGCTTCCCACCCATCCGATTACCCCGGTGGCTGATGGCGTGAAAATCACCGGTAATGTGAATATGAACGGCCTGCTTGCCGCCATTATTAACGCCAATATTCAGATTTTGACCGTAAATTGCACGGAATCCAGCTTTGAGGATTACTATTTGAACTTGATCGGAGGTGGCCGGAATGGTTAATTTGATAAAGACCGACCTGATCCGGGTGCTGAAGGATAAGCTGTTTTTGGTGGTTTGCGTTTTGTGCGTTGTGTTCGCCGCTATTACACCGCTGATTTATAAGGCCATCATGCTCCTGGATCCTACTATTGCTGAGGCGCTACTGGGAAATGCAATTGCTCCAGTAGGACAGTTTTTCTCGGCGTTTTCTCTGGGTAACAATTTTGGCCCGATTGCACCGATTTTGATTGTGCTGATTCTGTGCAAAGACTTTAGCCATGGAACAATTCGCAATAAGATCATCAGCGGCTATTCCCGGTTGAGAATTTTCTGTTCCATGTATGTGGTGTGCGCCGTTGTGTTGCTGGTACTGATCTTCGTTCATGCTTTTTTGACGCTGGGACTGAGTATGATTCTATTCCCGGACATAAAGAATGACGTGGGAGCTATGTATATTGCCCAGTCTGTGCTTTTTGAAGTGCTGACCTATCTTTTTCTGGCGGCATTCCTGACCTGGATGTGGGCCTCCATGAAAAATACCGGTCTGGTAATTGTCATGTATGTAGCTTCGGTGTTCGGTATGACCCTGATCGCCAGTATCGTGATGGTTGCTGAGCAGGTGCTGATGACTACCGGCGACAATGAATTTCTGTTGAAAGCAGTGCAGATTTTGCAGAATTGCAATTTGTTCTATTCCTCCGGTTTGATTGGCATTGGCAAGGAATATTCCAATCGGGAAATTTGGTGCTACCTGCTTTCTCCTGTGATTTGTGGCGGTGGACTGTTGACATTCGGCCATCTGAGCTTCCGCAAGAGAGATTTGAAATAATGAAAAGACCGCATCGCAAAAGCGATGCGGTCTTAATTTTATGCCAATGTGGCGGCCATGACGGCCTTGATGGTGTGCATCCGGTTTTCCGCTTCGTCAAAGACGATGGACTGTTCGCTCTCGAACACCTCGTCGGTGACTTCCATGGCGGTCAGGCCGAATTTGTCATAAATCTGCTTGCCGATGGTGGTCTTCAGGTCGTGGAAGGCGGGCAGGCAGTGCATGAACTTGCACTGAGCGCCGGCGGCATCCATAGCGGCCTTGTTCACCTGATAAGGCAGGAGATCTTCAATCCGCTGCTCCCAAACGCTATCCGGCTCGCCCATGGACACCCACACGTCGGTGTAGATTACGTCTGCACCCTTCACGGCGGTGGGCACGTCAGAAATGAACTCCAGCACAGCGCCGGTTTCAGCGGCGACGGCCTGACACTGGGCAACCAGCTCAGCATTGGGGAAATACTTCTCCGGGGCGCAGGCCACGAAGTGCATGCCCATCTTGGCACAGCCCACCATCAGGGAATTGCCCATGTTGTACCGGGCATCGCCCATGTACACCAGCTTCTTGCCCTTCAAAGAGCCGCAATGCTCCCGAATCGTCAGGAAATCCGCCAGAATCTGAGTGGGGTGGAATTCGTTGGTCAGGCCGTTCCACACGGGGACACCGGCGTAGTCAGCCAGCTCCTGAACGATTTCCTGACCGTAGCCACGGTACTCGATGCCGTCGTACATCCGGCCCAGAACCCGGGCGGTGTCGGCGATGGATTCCTTCTTGCCCAGCTGAGAGCCGGTGGGATCCAGATAGGTGGGGTGCATACCCAGATCCGCTGCAGCGACTTCAAAGGCACAGCGGGTACGGGTGGAGGTCTTTTCAAAAATCAGGGCGATGGACTTGCCCTCGCAGAGCCGGTGGGGGATGCCGGCCTTTTTCTTTGCCTTCAGGTCGGCGGCCAGATCCAGCATATATTCAATTTCCGCCGGAGTAAAATCCAGCAGTTTCAGAAAATGCTTGTTCTTCAGAGTCATATTAGATGCTCCTTTGCAATTATTTATTTACAAGCTTCCTTGATGATGTCGATGGCCTCTTTCAGGGCATCCATAGGGATGTTCAGGGGAGGCAGAAGGCGCACCTTGGTCTTGGCAGTCAGGCACAGCACACCCTTTTCCATGCAATCCATCAGGATGTCCTTGGCAGGGCGAACCGTTTCAATGCCGATCATCAGACCCTTGCCGGATACGCTTACAACGCCCTCGGCACCGGAAAGCTGGGAGAAAATATACGCGCTCTTTGCCTGAACTTCAGCAAGGAAAGCCTCATCCAGTCGCTCAATGACGCTCAGGGCGCCGGCACAGCACACGGGGTTGCCACCGTAGGTGGAGCCGTGATCGCCGGGGCCAAGGATATTCTGCATTTTCTCGTTCATCATGGTTGCGCCGATGGGCAGTCCGCCGCCCAAACCCTTGGCAGTGGACACGATGTCCGGCTGAATGCCGAAGTGCATATAGCCGTACAGCTTGCCGGTGCGGCCGTTGCCGGTCTGCACCTCGTCCACCATCATGGGAATGTCATTTTCTGCACAGAGCTTTGCAATGGCGGCCACGAATTCTGCCGTCAGAGGCAGGACACCGCCTTCGCCCTGCACCACCTCAAAGAGGATGCCTGCGGGCTTGCAGGTGGCCACGGCCTCCTCCAAAGCGGCGATGTTGTTGGGCTCCACATGGACAAAGCCGGGAGTCAGGGGATTGAACAGCTTGTGGAAATGATCCTGACCGGTGGCGGACAGAGTGGTCAGCGTGCGGCCGTGGAAGCTGGAGCCAAGGGTGATAATGGTGTAGTGATCGTCACCCTTGGTTTCGGCAGAGTATTTTCTTGCCACCTTGATGGCACATTCGTTGGCTTCTGCACCGGAATTGGAGAAGAAAACCTTCTTCATGCCGGTCTTTTCGCACAGAGCCTTGGCAAGGAGCGCACAAGGCTCGGTGTAGTAGAGGTTAGAGGTATGCTGGAGCTTATTCAGCTGGGCGGTGACTGCCGCCAGCCAGCCCTCGTCGGCTGTGCCAAAGGCGGTGACGCCGATGCCGGAGCCCATATCAATGTAGCGCTTGCCATCGGCATCGAAGAAGTAGCTTCCCTTGCCGGAAACCAGCTCCACCGGGAACCGGCCATAGGTGCCGGCCACATATTCCTTATCTAATGCGGTGATGCTCATACAATCAGCCTTTCGTAACCATGGTGCCGGCGCCTTCGACGGTGAGCAGTTCCATCAGGATGGAGTGGGGGATGCGGCCATCCATGATGGTGACGTTCTCCACGCCATGCTCCAGCGCATCGATGCAGCAGTCCACCTTGGGGATCATGCCGCCGGAAATGATGCCCTGATCGTACAGCTTCCGGGCTTCGGAAATGGAAATCTGGGGAATCAGGGTGGAAGGATCGTCCTTATCCATGAGAATGCCGGCAATGTCGGTCATCATGATCAGACGCTCGGCATTCAGAGCACCGGCAATACGAGCCGCGGCGGTGTCGCCGTTGATGTTGTAGGTGTTGCCGCTGCGGTCGCTGGCGACGGTGGAGATTACGGGGATGTAGTGCTTCTCCAGCAGTGCCTCGATGGGTTGGGGACGGATCTTGGTGATCTCGCCGACGTAGCCTAGAGCCTCGTTCTTCATCTTGGCTTCGATGATGCCACCGTCGATACCGGACAGACCCACAGCGTGGCCGCCCTTCATCTGAACCAGGTTGACCAGAGTCTTGTTGATCTTACCGGCCAAAACCATCTGGACAATGTCCACAGTTTCCTTGTCGGTGACCCGCAGACCGTCTACAAACTGAGCTTGCTTACCCAGCTTTTTCATGGTTTCGCTGATCTCGGGGCCGCCGCCGTGGACGAGAACCACCTTCACGCCAACCAGCCACAGCAGAGCAATGTCCTCCATCACCTGCTGCTTCAGGGTTTCGTTGATCATGGCGTTGCCGCCGTACTTGATGACCACGACCTTGCCGTGGTAGCGGCGGATATAGGGCAGTGCGGCGGTCAAAACCTCCGCCCGCTGTGCATTGGAAAACATACCTTCCATATGTATTACTCCTTAAAAACGTTTGTCATCCTGAGCGCAGTCGAAGGATCTTGGCACTAAATCAACTGTATAGGTCAACGAAATGCGTAGATTCTTCCACTCGCTGACGCTCGCTCAGAATGACATCGTATATTTTTTAGGTTCTATAGTCGCCGTTGATTTTGACGTAATCGTAGGTCAGGTCACAGCCCCAAGCGGAGGCGGCGAAGGGGCCGTCACCGGCGGAAATGAGAATCTCGATCTCCTTTTCCAGCAGGATTTCCTTGGCGATCTCCTCGGAGAAGGGGATACCTGCGCCGTCCTTGCACACTTCCACAGTGCCCTTGGCGGAGCGGAAAGCTACGTCGATCTTGGTGATGTCCACGTCTGCGCCGCTGTAGCCGATGGCACACAGCACACGACCCCAGTTGGCATCAGCGCCGAACATGGCGGCCTTCAGCAGGCTGGAGCAGATGACGCTCTTGGCGGCGGTTTTAGCGGCTTCCAGGGTGTCAGCACCGGATACGGTACATTCCAGAAGCTTGGTAGCGCCTTCGCCGTCGCCGGCGATGGTGCGGCACAGGGCAACAGTCAGGGTGTTCAGCGCCTTCATGAAGGTGGCAAAATCTTCGCCCTCGGCGGTGATCTCGTCGTTACCAGCCAGACCGTTGGCAAGCACCGTGACCATGTCGTTGGTGGAGGTGTCGCCGTCGATGGAGAGCATATTAAAGGTGTTCTGCACATCGCTGGACAGAGCCTTGCCCAGCATCTCAGAGGAGATGGCGCAGTCGGTGGTGATGAACACCAGCATGGTGGCCATGTTGGGATGGATCATGCCGCTGCCCTTGGCGATACCGCCCATACGGCAGGTCTTGCCGCCAACGGTAAACTCCACGGCGATCTCCTTGGAGATGGTGTCGGTGGTCATGATGGCCTGAGCGGCGTTGAGGCT
>JAZONA010000002.1:0-13275 GCA_045654265.1 Faecousia sp. | reverse complement strand
CTTCTGCTCGTCGGTCAGCTTGGCATTGATCAGAGCATCAGTCTTGTAGTTCAGGTATTCCTGAGCGGCTGCGCCGTAATTCAGGATGGATACATACAGCGACTTGGCAATGTTTTCGGTACTGGATTTACCCAACTGACTATAGGCGTATGCGGAGGGGCTGTAGCTGACCTGACGACCATAGTGGATGGAGCCATCTGCCAGCTCGATGTAGATGCAGAAGAAGATCTCGTCGCCCAAGCATTGCGCAGGAATGGACTCGGTGACAACGTAATAAAGCTGATCTTCAACGCTGTAGTCGCCACCGGGGATCACCGCATCGGCAGTGGAAATATCGATATTGGTAGGCTTCTCCGTCCAGGTGAGCAGGCCCATCTTATCGAAGGCGATGTTCTGATCCAGATCGAAGTAAACTGCCATCTTGATGGTATCTTCCAGCAGCAAAGTGGGATACTTCAGCGTGATGGTAGGAGCGACAACCTCAACATAGTCGGGATCCTCAGCGCCGCAGGTAACGCAGGCACCGTTTTGGTAGCTGTGGCCAGTGGCGGCGATCTCATTGGTATAGACCTTGCCACATACGGAGCAGATCTTTTCCTGGGAGCCGGCTTCGGTGCAGGTGGGATTCACAGTTGTGACATAGCTGCCATAAGAATGGTCTGCCGTATCCAGAGTATCTTTTGTGGTCAGGCCGCAGATAGAGCAGGCAATAACACCGGTGCCGGGGGTCTGGCAGGTGGATTCTTCCAGAACGGTGATTTGATTGTTGTGAGCGCAGGTGCTTTGATCCACGGCAGACTCAATAACGGTAAAATAGTGTATTGTCAGTGTATGGGTGCCGCTGATGGTGCCCAGCACCTTTGCTTCCTTGGCGTAATAGCCTGCATAGGTGACGGTGATGCAGTAGGTGTAATGGCCGGCAGAGAGGCTTCCCAGGGGGTTGGCATCATCGATGGAGCTGTCAGCAAGAACGTACTTATTATTCTTGACGGAATCACTGCTGCTGATGACCGGATCGCCGGATACATCAAAGCCGGAATATACGGACACCTTTGCAGTGCTCAAGGTGTTGTAAGTGGAGCTGATGGTGCCGGTAATGTCAAAGGTTTCCCCCTTAACATGACCGTTGGGAGTAGCGTAGTCGGTCAGTGTGATGTCCGAGGTCAGCTGCTGCACATAGGTGGTGCGTCCGGAAAATATATATCCGATGTTACCGCTGCTCGACTTGACCTGATACCAATAATTACCTGCGGTGTTTTTGTACAGACCGATGGCAGTATAGATTACGTCAGGCTCTGCTGTTTCCAGGGTTTTAGAGCCGTAACTGCCCGAGCTGCTGCAGGGCAGTGTATTGATGGGGGCGCTAACAGTGGTTTTGATCTGGCAGTAGGACGGATAGAAGGTACACGCCGTGAGGTATTCCGCATTATAGCTATCGCCGCAGACGGTGCAGGTATACTTGATGCTGCCAGTACCAGTTCCGGCGGCATTGTAGTTGTGGCTGGCGGGAATCGTAATTGTGGATATCAGACCGCACTTGGAACAGGATTTGGCAGCAGTGCCACTGGCTGTACAGGTTGCGGCGTTCAGCACGGTGGTGGAGTAGGAATGGCTGCACGACGACTGACTCACCACAGAGGGGATGACCACAAAATAGGTGGTATTCAGTGTTTTAGTGCCGGTTTTGTACCCCACCTCTGTAGTGGATGCGGCATAGTAGCTGGTGTAAGATGCGGTAATGACGTAGGTATACTTTCCGGTGCTCAGGCTGCCAAATGCAGTGGCATTGTCCACAGAGCTGTTAGCAAGCACATAGGAATTGCCGCTGACTGTAGCGGAACCGCCGGTGGCCTTCGTTCCCGAAGTACCAAAACCGGAATACACGGCTACCTCAACCTTATCTAACCGGCTGTAAGCGGATTTGACTGTGCCGGTCACATTGAAGATATTACCCTTCACATGTCCGTTGGGGGTATCGTAATCGGACAGCTTGATACCGGTTGATTTTTTGCTTACATATTGGGTGTGCCCGGAGAACAGATAGCCAATCTCACCGGAGGATGTCTTAACCTGATACCACAGGTTACCGGCAGAGTTCGCGTACAGTCCGATGGCAATATAATCGGTAGCGGCGGCAGCCGTCTCCAGGGTCTCAGAGCCGTTGTTGTTCACTGCGCAGGGCTGGGAGTTAATCGGGGTCGACTTTGTGGTGGTGACTGTGCAATGGGATGGATAGTAGGTACATTGTGCATCCACATAGCTGTCGTCGGTATCGCTGTCTTCTTCGGCATAACCGTTGAAGCCGTAGGTTTTGACGATGGCAGGGTAATCCTTGTAGCAGACATCGCCGTCATACGGGCCGTAGCCATTGACCCACACGCTGTTGGTGAATTGATACATACCGTACTGGGTGGAGTAGCTGGGGCCGTATTTGGTGTAGTCATTGGTGCCGTCATAGCCGTTGCCACCTGCGGACAGATAGTGGGCAATCCAGATTTCGTACTTGGCGCAGATGGTATTGATGGGCAGCTGCGTGGAGAAGTATTGACCAGTGTACAAACCTACCAGGTAGCCTTTTGCTGCCAGCATGTCCATAGCAGTCAGGCAGATCTGCTGAGACAGAGAACTGCTCAGTGCCTGCTGTGTTTCATCTTCATAGTCGAAGTAAACGGGATACTCATACTTTTTGCCCTGGATATAGGATAGATATTGGTTCATGTCATCCTTGACCGCAGCGACAGTGGTTGCGTAGGAATAGTAATATACGCCCACGTCCAGACCCGCGGCCTTGGCCTTGGTGTAGTAGGTTTCGAAGCACTCATCCTTACCCTTGGTGGTGCCGGCACGGAGGATGACATAGTCATAGCCGGCGTTTTTGATTCGGTTGAAATCAAGGTCGGCACCCTGCCAGGAAGACACGTCCAAACCGAAGGCTTTATACTCTCCGGTGCCGGCCATGCCGCCCTTATAGCCCCGCTCATAGCCGTTGGAACCGCTGGTGACAGTGCCGCTGGAATCGTCAGAGCCGGAATAATTGGGGTTGATCAGCTTGCCAGCCTTCAGAAGACCCAGCAGCATCACATTTTGATCGTATGTGCCGGAGAAATCGGTGATCCCATTGGCGGCAGCGATTGCGCAGTGAAGCTCCCAGTCGCAGTTGATGCCAATGTCGGACATACCCTCATAGAAGGTTGCGACAGAGGAGGAACAGGCGGGATAGTACTTGGCACTGGAGTCGCCGGAATCGTCAGAGCCGGAGTAGTTGGGATTCAGGAGTTGGCCGGCTTTCAGCAGATTTAGCATGGTGGTATTCTGTTCGGCGGTGCCGGAGAAATCGGTGATGCCGTTGGCGGCAGCGATTGCGCATTGCAGATCCCAGTTGAGGGTGACACCGATACTGGACAAACCGTCATAGAGGGTTTGGGCGGAAGCGGAGCAGGCAGGATAATACTTACCGGTGAGAGAGCCGGTTGTGCCAGAGTTGCCGCCGGAGCTGCTGGAGCCGCCGGGAGCGGCGGGGACAGTGCCGCTGTAACGGTAGATGCCGTACTGAGAGCCGTACTTGGCGCCCAAAGAGGAGGGGGTAAAGTAGGAACGCTTCATCTGGGGAGGAGTCTGCTCGGTGATCTCGATGGAGGTCAGCGTACCGCTGCTGTTGTACACCAGATCGGTAACCAACACAACGTGACCTGCATCGTTGGAGTTCAGCGCATCGCCGATTTGCAGTTTGTAGGCATTGGATGCGGTGGCCATGCCGATGTAGGTAGAGATCTGCGGTATGGAATAGGTGGTGTGACGGCCCACACCCCAGCACCAGGAAACGAATGCAGAGCAGTCGGTGGCATAGTACACCGAGGAACTGCCGGTGGCACTGTAGGAGGAGCGGGAGGTGTAGAATACACTTCCGGCGGTCTTGGCAGCGGCGATAAAATTATCGATGGATACGCCAAAACCGATGTAGTAGCCGGTGGTGACGGGTTGGCCGTAGGGAATCCGGTATGTACCTCCGGCGTTGAAGGCATAGTTATACCGCCAGCCGTATACTGTGGATTTCGCCGTCCAGGTGATGCCGTAGAAGTAATCTGCTCGGGCGACGATGTTATTCTGCGATGTGGTAGCGGCCTGAACCTTGTAAGGGGCCATCACTGCCATTGCGCCAGTGAGCATAATGGCGCACAGCAGAATGATAAAGGAGCGTTTCAGAATATTTTTCATGATGATTGCGGTGCGGAGGAAAACGCACCGTGTCCTCCTTTCGATACGTTGTGGAGTGAATTAATTAAATTATACCATTTTTGTGTATAAAATTGGAGGCACAATTCAAAAAACAGCACTTTATACAAAACAAAACTCAGGAAATTGTACAATCTGTAAGGGACTATGTATTGCTGGTTTTGGAGGCTGTGTCATTGCCATGATGTCGATGCGGTGTAAAACTGTATGTGTAGTGATGCAGCACGCAAAGCATGACAGTATGCGACTTTCACACAATAAAAAACAGACCCCGCCGACATATCAGCGGAGTCTGTGATATTTTGAAAACCTATCAACCGTCAGCTCTCATTCCCACTCGATGGTGCCGGTGGGCTTGGGGGTCAGGTCCATGAGGACGCGGTTGATGCCTTCCACCTCGTGGGTGATGCGATCGGTGATCTTGTGCAGCAGGGGGTAAGGAATTTCCTCGATGGTGGCAGTCATAGCGTCGGTGGTGTTTACGGCGCGGATGATAGCAGGCCAGCCCTCGTAGCGCTTGCCGTCACGCATGCCAACGCTGGTGAAATCGGGCACGGCGATGAAGTACTGCCAAACAGTTTCAGCCAGGCCGCTGTTGTCAAACTCCTCACGGAGAATGGCATCGGCCTCCCGGAGAGCCTCCAGGCGGTCACGGGTAATGGCGCCCAGGCAGCGGACACCCAGACCGGGGCCGGGGAAGGGCTGACGGTAAACCATGGCATGGGGCAGACCCAGAGCCTCGCCCACAACACGGACTTCGTCCTTGAACAGCAGCTTGACGGGCTCCACCAGCTCCATCTTCATATCCTCAGGCAGGCCGCCGTCGTTGTGATGGGACTTGACGCCGTTGATGCTCTCCAAAATGTCGGGGTAGATCGTACCCTGAGCCAGGAAGTCGATACCCTCCAGCTTGCGGGCCTCTTCCTCAAAAATACGGATGAACTCCTCGCCGATGATCTTGCGCTTACGCTCGGGATCGCTGACGCCGGCCAGCTTCTCCAGATAACGGTCGGTAGCATCCACGTAGATCAGGTTGGCATCCAGCTCCTTGCCGAAGATCTCGATGACCTGCTCGCTTTCGCCCTTACGCATCAGGCCGTGGTTGACGTGGACGCAGACCAGCTGCTTGCCGATAGCCTTGATCAGCAGAGCCGCAACCACAGAAGAGTCCACGCCGCCGGACAGCGCAAGCAGAACCTTCTTATCGCCCACCTGCTCACGAACTGCGGCGACCTGCTCCTCGATGAAAGCGGCGGCCAGCTCGGGGGTGGTGATGCGAGCCATATCCTCAGGCCGCACGTCCAGCGCACGGCGCTCCTTGTTCTTTTCCATAGGATGATACCTCCGTATGTTAGATTTATGGAAATATTTTATCGCAACAAATGTCGTTTTTCAATATTTTTTTGCACCGCCCGATGGATTTTAGAGGATTGATGGTGAATAGGCCGAAATCCACCGCCGGATATGTAAAAAATGCAAAAAAAGGAGGGGCGAGCCCCTCCTTCGTTATTTGAAAAAGCTGTACAGTCCTGCGATGAACACCAATCCGATGATCACCGGCAGGATCCAGGTCATATAGAACTGCAGCCAGTGCGGCACCTTCATGCCCTTGCCGGTGTTGGCTTCCTTGCGGAATCTCCGCCAGCCCCAGCCGGCCTTGGTGACGCAGAAAATCACCATCACCAAACTACCCAGAGGCAACAGCAGATTGCTCACCAGGAAATCCTCCAGATCCATGATGGTGCTTCCGGCACCAAAGGGCTGTACACCGCTGAGCACATTAAAGCCCAACACGCAGGGCATACTCAGCACCGCCAATGCCGCACCAGCAATCAGGCAGGTCTTTCGACGACCCCAACCCAGCAGATCCCGCAGGCAGGCGGTGATATTCTCAAACACCGCAAACACCGTGGACAGCGCCGCAAAGCTCATGAAAATGAAGAACAAACTGCCCCAGATCCGTCCGCCGGGGAGACTGTTGAAAATATTGGGCAGGGTTTCAAACACCAAGCTGGGGCCGCTGGTGGGCTCCACGTCGAAGGCAAAGCAAGCAGGCAGGACGATCATACCGGCCGTGATGGCTACGAAGGTATCCAAAATACCGACGTTCACCGCTTCGCCCATGAGGGTTCGATCCTTGCTCAAGTAGCTGCCGAAAATAGCCATAGCGCCGATGCCCAGGCTCAAAGAGAAGAAGGACTGGTTCATAGCCGCCACGATCACATTCACAGCGCCGGCTTCGGTGAACCGCTCCCAATTGGGCAGCAGATAGAATTTCACGCCCTCGGATCCGCCTTCCAGGGTGCAGCTATACACCGCCAGTACCACCATGATCGCCAGCAATGCCAGCATCATCCACTTGGTGATCCGCTCCAGACCTTTTTGCAGGCTGAAAGAGCAAACCACCGCCGCCAGTGCCACCACGATGAGGGTATAAATCGCCATAGTGCCGCCGTCGGACAGCATGGTGCCAAACTGCGCCGCCACCTGATCAGGTGCTTGTCCGACGAAGTCGCCCATGGCGGTTTTGACGAAATACTGGAGCATCCAGCCGGTGATGCAGGTGTAGCACATCAGAAGCACCACACTGCCCACAAGGCAAGCGTAACCATGGATGCGCCAGGGTTTATGCTTGCGCTGGAGCTTGTAATACATTTTCACGGGGCTTTGCTGGCTGGCACGACCCATAGCGAATTCCATGGTCATCACCGGGATGCCCAGAATCACCAAAAACAGCAGGTAAAACAGCACGAAAAAGCCGCCGCCGTTTTGACCGGCCACATAGGGGAATTTCCACACATTGCCGATGCCGATGGCACAGCCCGCACTGAGAAGAATAAAGCCCAAACGGCTTCCTAATTGCTCTCTTTGCATAAAATCAACCTCTTTTCGATGCTTGACATTATACGACAAAAAAAGGTCAGTTGTCAACGTAAATTAACCTTCCCCCAGGGGAAGCTCTACGCTAGATAATCATTTACACGTCTTATCGCAGTTTTTTGTTGCAAAATGGAAAGAAATTGGGTATGATATAGTTGTAGTAGTATGTTTACAAGACCAAAGGAGGTACCGTGTGAACAGAACCGAAGCATTTGACGAATATCTGCGGGCCCTGAAAGTGGGTCAGCGTGAATATAAAGAACTGATCGCCACCGACAAAGATCCCTATCCCGCGGTGCTGGACGAGCTATTGGGCGATGCCGGCACCGATGCCACCCAGAACATTGGTTTAGTGGAAATCCCCACCGACCGCATCGTAGGCACCAAGTCCGCAGGCCGCATTTCTGCCTTCACCCGTGGCTTCATGCCCCTGCTGGATCAGGAAAGCGAATTTGCCAGCAAATGGGTAGCCCTGTGCCTGGCACACCTGTCCGACGAGGGCATCCGGGAGCCCATTGTCTGCTTTGAATACTTAGGAAATTTCTATGTGCAGGAGGGCAACAAGCGGGTATCTGTGCTGAAGCATTTTGGTGCCGCCCGGATTCCGGCGCAGGTGACCCGAATCCTGCCCACCATCGACGGAAGCCCTCGCATCAAAGCCTATTACGAATTTCTGGACTTTTACAAGGCCACCGGGCTGTACACCGTTCAGTTTCAGCGTCCCGGCGATTACCAAAAGCTCTTAGCCGCCATTGGTAAGGAGCCGGGCGAACCCTGGACGGATCGGGAAAAGCTCACCTTCCGTGCCTATTTTCAATATCTCAAAGACGCATTCGACGCCCTCAACGGCAAAATGCTGGCACTCCCCCATGAGGAAGTCCTGCTGATTTGGCTCCGGGTGTACACCTACCAAGAGCTGGGCGAGATGACCACCGACGAGCTGAAAAAGGCTCTCTCCGCCATCTGGGAAGAACTCACCGCTGCCGCACAGCCGGAGCCGGTGAAGGTGGAAACCTCCACCCCCAAGCCCAAGGGCGGATTGCTTGGCCGCATCATCACCGGCGGCCCGGAGCATCTGAAAGTTGCCTTCCTCCATCAGCTGGACACCGAGCATTCTGGCTGGTGCAAAGCCCACGACGAGGGTCGCCAGTATTTAGAGCAGGTGATGGAAGGTGCTGTCACCACCAAAAGCTATTTTAATGTAAACACCTCTGAGGACGTGGAAAAGGTTCTGGAAGAGGCCATCGCTGACGGTGCGCAGGTGGTATTCACCACCACCCCCCAGATGGGCAGTGCCACCCTGAAAGCGGCGGTGAAAAATCCCAAGGTGCGGTTTCTCAACTGCGCCGTGGATATGCCCTATTCCAGCGTCCGCAGTTACTATTGCCGCTTCTACGAGGGCAAATTCATCACCGGCGCCATCGCCGGTGCCATGGCGAACAATGACCGCATCGGCTACATCGCTTCCTACCCCATTCACGGCGAACCGGCATCCATCAACGCCTTCGCTTTGGGCGCACAGCTGACCAACCCCCGGGCAAAAATCGACCTGCGGTGGTCTTGTTTGGAGGGTGCGCCGGTGGCGGACTTCATCAAGGCCGGCATCCGGGTCATCTCTAACCGGGAAGTGCCCAGTCAGGACAAAATTTATCTGGATTTCTGCAATTACGGCACCTATCACGTAGGCGAGGACGGCAACATGACCCCCTTGGGCAGTCCCTGCTGGATGTGGGGCAAGCTGTATGAAAATGTGATCCGCTCGATCATTTCCGGCGCATGGACTACGGACAAGACCCCTCAGGCGGTGAATTACTGGTGGGGTATGGACAGCGGCGTGGTAGACGTGCAGCTTTCCGATAAATTGCCCGAGGGTGTGCGGATTCTCGCTGAACTTCTCCGGCAGCAGCTTCGGGAGGGTAAATTAGATCCCTTCGCCCGGAAGATTATTGCTCAGGACGGCACCGTCATCAACGACGGCAGCCGCACCCTCACCGCCGATGAGTTGCTTCAAATGGATTGGCTCTGCGCCAATGTGGAGGGCAGCATCCCCAGTTTCGACGAAATTTTGCCTATGTCCCGGGATGTGGTTCGGGAAATGGGCATCCATAAAGATGAGATTCCTCTGAAAAAGGAGGCCAATGCGTGAAAATTCTTGCCGTGTCCGACGAAGAGTGCGCCGCCCTGTGGGATTACTACGTCCCCGGACGGTTAAAGGAATACGATCTGATCCTCTCCTGCGGGGATTTGAAGGCGGATTACCTATCGTTTTTGGTGACGATGGGTCGATGCCCCGTGCTCTACGTCCACGGCAATCACGACACCAGCTACGACCGCTATCCTCCTGAGGGCTGCGACTGCATCGACGATGCCATCGTGGTATACAACGGAATTCGGATTCTGGGTCTGGGAGGATGCCTGCGGTATCACCCCGGGGAGTACCAGTACACCGATGACCAGATGCGCCACCGAATCCGCAAGCTTCGCCGCAAATTGAAGCGGTTGGGAGGTGTGGACATCGTGGTGACCCATGCACCGCCAAAGGGTGTGGGGGATGCGGATGACCCGGCACACTGGGGCTTCGAGGCCTTCCGGGAGCTGATTGAGGAATTTAAGCCTGCGTATCTGCTCCACGGACACGTCCATCTCAGCTACGGCTCGGACAATATCCGCCTGCGCCAATGTGGTGATACCGAAGTCATCAATGTGTCGGAGCGGTATGTGCTGGAAGTGGAGGATCGCCCTGTGCCCATGAAGCAGTACGGCCAGATCCTTTGGAAAACAAAGCATAAAGAGTAAAGCACTGTCATTCTGAGCGGAGGGCATAGCCCGGAATCGAAGAATCTTCGCAGTATCTTAACCTGCCACGTAAACGAAATGCGTAGATCCTTCGGCGCGCTTCGCTTGCTCAGGATGACAAGACTGTAGTGCTTTTTATAGTTAGGAGAACCGCCTATGTTTACTGGCTTTACGCCGGAAACCATCGATTTCCTCTGGGGAATCCGGATGAACAACAACCGGGAATGGTTTCTGGAGCATAAAAAACAATACGTGGACACCCTTTACGAGCCTATGAAGGCTCTGGGGCAGGAGTTATTCCAGCCCTTTCTGGACAGACCCGGCAATCTGCTGAAGGTCAGCCGCATCTACCGGGATGCCCGGATGCACCACCCGGTGCCCTACAAGGAGAGTCTGTGGGTGTGCATTCGCAAAGACGTGGAATGGTGGGCGGAAAACCCCTGCCTTTACTTCGAGATCAACCCGGACATGGTGCATTACGGCTTTTTCTATTGGCAGCCGAAAACCGCCGTGATGGAGCGGTTTCGTCAGGATATTGCCGCCCGTCCGGAGGAATTTTTGCAATTGATTTCCGATACCGAGGCGGCGGTGGGGCAAAGCGTCACCGCAGAGTGCTACAAGCGGCCGAAGCTGCCGGAGGATCCCCGGCTGGCGCCCTACTTTGCGTGGCGGCGGCAGATCGCCTGCGTCCGGGAAGAGCCTATCAGCCCGGAAATTTTCGGCCCGGAGTTGGGCAAACGGGCGGCGGAAATGCTGGAAAAGCTCATTCCGCTGTACGATTACTTTAACATGATCGGAGGTGCCCTATGAAACCCGTAATTTTCCGGGGCATGGCTTCTGCCATCATCACCCCCATGACCAAGGACGGCATCGATTACGATGCGCTGGGTCGGCTTTTGGAATTTCAGATTGAAAACGGCATCAACGGCATCGTGGTCATGGGCACCACCGGCGAAAATGCCACCATCGAGCCCGACGATCAGCGTGCGGTCATCCGTTACACCGTGGAAAAAGTGGCAGGTCGGGTGCCGGTGATCGCCGGTACCGGCGCAAACAACACCGCCCACATGCTGGAGCAAGCAAAAAGCGCCTGCCAGGTGGGAGTGGACGCCATTCTGGTGGTCACGCCTTACTACAACAAGGCAACGCAAAACGGCATGATTCAGCATTTCACCGCCGTGGCGGATGCGGCCACCGTGCCGGTGATTCTGTACAACGTCCCCTGCCGAACCGGCTGTAACCTCCTGCCGGCGACGGTGGCGGAGCTTGCCAAGCATCCCAACATCGTGGGCATCAAGGACGCATCCGGAAACATGGCCCAGACCGTGGAAATGGCGGCGCTGTGCGGCGAGGATTTCGCCATTTACTCCGGCGAGGATGCCCTAACGGTGCCGATGATGGCCATGGGTGCCGCCGGTACCATCAGCGTGCTGAGCGACGTGGTACCCAAGGAGGCGGTGGCTATGACCGATGCCTGCCTTGCAGGGGATTTCACCACAGCGGCGAAGCTCCAATGTAAATTCCTGCCCCTGATCAACTGCCTCTTCAGCGAGGTAAACCCCATCCCCGTGAAGGCCGCTTTGTCTGCCATGGGATTTGGTGAAGAAAACTTGCGTCTGCCCCTGACTCCCATGGAGGATGCCACCCGGGCGGCGCTGTATAAAGAAATGAGAAAGTTAGGTATTGCAATATGAAAGTAGTTCTGTGCGGCGCCAACGGCGCCATGGGTAAGCTGATTGACGAGATTTTGGGCGCTGAGTGTGTGGGTCGTGTAAGCATCGACGGCGAGAACGGCGTGCCCAAGACCTTTGCTGAGCTGGGCAAGGTGGATGCGGATGTGGTTATCGACTTCTCCCATCACAGCGCCATTGCCGACGTGCTGGCCTATACCAAGTCCATCGGTGCGGCGGTTGTGGTAGGCACCACCGGCCACACCCCCGAGGAGAAGGCTCTCATCGACGAGGCCACCAAGGAGATCCCCGTGTTCTTCACCGGCAACGTGAGCATGGGCATTGCGGTGCTGTGCCGTCTGGCTAAGGAGGCCGCTAAGTTCTTCCCCGATGCGGACATCGAGATCGTGGAAACCCATCACACCCGTAAGGTGGATGCTCCCAGCGGCACCGCTCTGATGCTGTACAACGCCATCAAGGAGGTTCGCCCCAACGCCACCGCCAACTGCGGTCGCTCCGGTGAGGGCAAGCGCACCAAGGACGAGATCGGCATCCACGCTCTGCGTTTGGGCAACGTGGTTGGCATCCATGAGGTGCACATCCATACCGGCAACCAGAGCCTGACCCTGAAGCATGAGTCCGGCTCCCGTGCCATGCTGGCTGACGGCGCTGTAGCCGCCGCCCGGTTCATGGAGGGTAAGTCCGCCGGTCTATACAATATGGAAGACATTCTGGGCTAATAGTCAAGGGACGGTACGCAAGTACCGTCCCTTATTGTCATTCTGAGCGAGCGACAGCGAGTCGAAGAATCTACGCACTGCAGGGGGAAAATTGGTGCGAAGATCCTTCGACTTCGCTATGCTACGCATAGCTCCGCTCAGGATGACACGTTTAATTCTCCATCTGCATACCCAGAAAACCGGCTACTGTCTGTGCCAGCTTTTGGTCGGATTCCGCCATGGGGGTGCGGTCATCGCCCATGAGAAGCAGGACGCAACCCATCAGATCCCCTTGGGACAAAATCGGTGCCGCCACGCCCAGGTGATACTTGTCGGAGCTTTCCGTGGCACGAATCAAGTTTTCCCCGGCGGTGTAGCGGTAGTTGCGCCGCTGTTCCATGAGCTTCTCCAGTTCTTGAGAATTGGGCTTGTCCATCAGTTCCCGCTTGGGAGCCCCGGCAAGGGCGATGATGCTGTCCCGATCCGTCACCGCCGCAATGCGGCCGGTGTTTGCGCCGATGGAGTCGCACATCTGCGCCGCAAAATCCTGCAGATCACCCATGGGCGAATACTTCCGAAAAATCACCCCGCCGTCCTTCTCCGTGTAGATCTCCAACGGATCACCCTCGCGGATGCGGAGAGTTCTTCTGATTTCTTTGGGGATGACGATTCTGCCGAGGTCGTCCACTCTTCTGACAATGCCAGTTGCTTTCATAGTATATCTTTCTCCTTTTCTGTGGCGTATAAGGCCCCCTTGCGTAAAGGGGGCTGGGAGAAATCTTTGATTTCTGACTGGGGGATTGTCTTTGTCGATACATTACAATCCCTCCGTCACGGCTTCGCCGTGCCACCTCCCTTTGCACAAGGGTGGCTTTTACGCCTACAATCTTTTTACAAATTACGATGCTATAATTTGTAAGAGGGGAACATTTATACTATGAAATAAAAAATACCGAGCAATCTGCAGTCCGCCATTG
>JAZONA010000001.1:0-41638 GCA_045654265.1 Faecousia sp. | reverse complement strand
CCGGGAAGGCACTCCCTACTGGTACCTGACCCGCCTGGCTGCCCAGTGCACCGCCAAGCGCATGGTCCCCGACTACATCTCCGAGAAGAAGATGCTGGAGCTGAAGGTGGACAAGAACGGCGAGGGCCACTGCTATACCTGCATGGGCTGCCGCTCCTTCCTGACTCCCTATGTGGATCCCGAAACCAATGAGCCCAAGTACTATGGCCGTTTCAACCAGGGTGTCATCACCATCAATCTGGTGGACGTGGCCGTGTCCTCCGGCAGAGATTTCGATAAGTTCTGGAAGATCTTCGATGAGCGTCTGGAGCTGTGTCACCAGGGCCTGCTGTGCCGTCACGAGCGTCTGAAGGGCACCCTGTCCGATGCCGCTCCCATCCTGTGGCAGTACGGCGCGCTGGCAAGACTGCCCAAGGGCGAGCCCATTGACAAGCTGCTCTACGGCGGTTACTCCACCATCTCTCTGGGTTATGCCGGCCTTTACGAATGCGTCAAGTACATGACCGGTAAGTCCCACACCGACACCGAGGCAAAGCCCTTCGCTCTGCAGGTGATGCAGCACATGAACGATGCCTGCAAGGGCTGGAAGGCGGAGCATAAGATCGACTTCTCCCTCTACGGCACGCCGTTGGAGTCTTCTACCTATAAGTTTGCCAAGTGCCTGCAAAATCGCTTCGGCATGATTCCCGGCATCACCGACAAGAGCTATATCACCAATTCCTACCACGTCCACGTCACCGAGCCCATCGATGCCTTCACCAAGCTGGCCTTTGAGGCGGAGTTCCAGCAGCTCAGCCCCGGCGGCGCCATCAGCTACGTGGAAGTACCCAATATGCAGCAGAATATCGATGCGGTGCTGCAGGTGATGCAGTTCATCTACGATAATATTATGTATGCCGAACTGAACACCAAGTCCGACTACTGTCAGGTCTGCGGATTCGATGGAGAAATTGAGATCAACGAGGACGACGGCAAGCTGGTTTGGAAGTGCCCCCAGTGCGGCAACACCGACCAGAGCAAGATGAATGTGGCACGGCGCACCTGCGGCTACATCGGTACCCAGTACTGGAATCAGGGACGTACCCAAGAGATCAAGGACCGGGTCCTGCATCTGTAATACCCATCCGGGGAGGGCAACGCCCTCCCCGGTTATTTATCTTGTAAAGTGTCCGCGTGAGAAAGAAAAATGTATTTCACAGAAATGATTTTTGAAGAATTTTGTTGACTTCATGCGTTGTTGGTGGTATACTGAGGTGAACAAAAAAACATACATACAAAATGCAGTGATGAAAACCAGTACACATCCGCAACGCCTTCTCAGAGAGCTGTCGGTCGGTGCAAGACAGCGAAGTCGTGGGTGTGGAATTCCTTTCGGAGCGGCCTTGCTGAAACGACAGTAGGCAAGGACGGGTGGGCCCGTTACAGCCTGCGGATCTATGATCCCATGAGGCCGCGTATGCGGTAAACTGAGGTGGTACCACAGGAATTTCTTGTCCTCTGCTGTTATGGCAGAGGATTTTTTGCGAAATTTATGTCATTCTGAGCGAGCGTCAGCGAGTCGAAGAATCTACGCACTTTATTAAGAATGTGGATCCTTCGACTACGGGCTTCGCCCTTCGCTCAGGATGACAGGTGCTTTATAAAAGGGAGAGAAATCATGATTATTACAGACTTTTTGGAGAAAAATGCACGGCTGTACGGCCAGGAAAGCGCATTGGTGGAGATCAACCCCTCCGAGGAGCGGGACAAGGCCGTTACTTGGTGGGACTTTAACCTGATCGAAAGCGCCAGTCAGGATGCGCCCTACCGTCGGGAGCTGAGTTGGAAGGATTTTGACCGGAAGGCCAACCGCTTCGCCAACCTCCTGCTGAGCCGTGGTCTGAAAAAGGGCACCAAGGTGGCCATTTTGCTGATGAACTGCATCGAGTGGCTGCCCATTTACTTTGGTATTCTCAAGGCCGGCTGTCTGGCTGTGCCTATGAATTTCCGCTACAGCAGCGATGAAATTAAATATTGTCTGGATCTGGCGGATGTGGAAGTGCTGGTGTTCGGCCCGGAATTTATCAGCCGTATGGATGCCATCGCCAATGAGATTCCTGCCGTGAAAACGTTGTTCTTCGTGGGCAAAAACGGCCCCGAGTACACCGAGGACTGCATGGCGCTGATGAATTTCTGCTCCTCCAGCGCACCTCCCGTGGCGCTGACCGAGGATGACTATGCAGCGATCTACTTCTCCTCCGGCACAACCGGCTTCCCCAAGGCCATTCTGCATAACCACAAGGCGTTGGTTCAGTCCTGCCTGACGGAGCAGAATCACCACTCCCAGAGCCGGGAGGATGTGTTCCTTTGCATTCCGCCTCTGTATCACACCGGCGCGAAAATGCACTGGTTCGGCAGCCTCTTGTCCGGTTCCAAGGCGGTTCTGCTCCGGGGCGTGAAGCCTGAGTGGATCCTTCGTGCGGCAACGGAGGAGCGCTGCACCATCGTTTGGCTGCTGGTGCCCTGGGCCCAGGATCTGCTGGATGCCATTGATGACGGCCGGGTTGACCTGAGCAAATACCGCCTGGATCAGTGGCGGGTGATGGACGTTGGCGCACCGCCCCTGCCCCCCAGTCTGATCCATCGGTGGATGAAGGTGTTCCCCCACCATCAGTACGATACCAACTACGGTCTGTCCGAGTCCATCGGCCCCGGCTGTGTCCATCTGGGCGTGGAGAATATCCACAAGGTTGGTGCTATCGGCAAGCCCGGCTACGGCTGGCAGACCCGGATCGTGGACGAGCGTGGCAACGATGTTGCCGACGGCGACGTGGGTGAGCTGGCTGTAAAGGGCAACGGCGTGATGCTGTGCTACTATAAAAATGAAGAAGCCACCGCAGAAGTCCTGAAGGACGGCTGGCTGTTCACCGGCGATATGGCCCGAGTGGACGAGGACGGCTTCATTTACCTGGTCGACCGGAAGAAGGACGTGGTTATCTCCGGCGGTGAGAATCTGTACCCGGTACAGATTGAGGACTTCCTCCGTTCCTTCCCCAAGATCAAGGACGTGGCCGTTATCGGTCTGCCTGATGCTCGTCTGGGCGAAATCGCCGCAGCCATCATCGAGATCAAGGAAGGGGAAGAATGCACCGAGGCAGAGATCAACGAATTCTGTCAGGCAATGCCCCGGTACAAGCGCCCCCGGAAGATCTTCTTCGACAAGGTGCCCCGCAACCCCACCGGCAAGATCGAAAAGCCCGCTCTCCGGGAAAAGTATTGCCGTGGCCGTCTGGTTGAGGTGCAGATCACCGGTTAATATTTCCCCAGAAAAGAGAGTTATATCATGGATTTATTCATCAAAATCGCAATGCTTGTGGTATTTTTCGGCGTGATGATCGGCGTCGGACTGTACTGCCGCAAGCATTCCACCGATGTCAACGGCTTTGTGCTGGGTGGCAGAAGCGTGGGCCCGTGGCTGACCGCCTTTGCCTATGGCACCTCCTATTTTTCGGCGGTGGTGTTCGTGGGCTATGCCGGTCAGTTTGGCTGGGAGTTTGGCATTGCCTCCACTTGGGCAGGCATCGGCAACGCCCTGATCGGCTCCTTGCTGGCATGGGCGGTTCTGGGCAGACGCACCAGAGTCATGTCCCAGCGGCTGAACAGCGCTACCATGCCACAGTTTTTTGAGGGTCGCTTCCAGAGCAAAGCTTTGAAGCTGGCCGCATCCGTTGTCATCTTTGTTTTCCTGATTCCCTACACCGCTTCGCTGTACAACGGCCTGAGCCGTCTGTTCGGTATGGCTTTTAACATCGATTACTCCGTGTGTGTGATCGTCATGGCCATTCTCACCGCCATTTATGTCATCGCCGGCGGCTATATGGCCACCGCCATCAACGATTTCATTCAGGGCATTATCATGCTGGTGGGAATCGTAGCGGTGATCATTGCGGTGCTGAAGAATCAGGGCGGCTTTATGGAAGCCCTCCAGAGCCTCAGCGAAGTCACCGACGGTGCCGGCAAGGATACCCCCGGTGTGTACGCCTCCTTTTTTGGCCCGGAGCCGCTGTCCCTGCTGGGTGTGGTATTGCTTACCAGCCTTGGCACTTGGGGTCTGCCCCAGATGGTGCAGAAGTTCTACGCCATCAAGGACGAGAAGTCCATCAATAAGGGAATGATCATTTCCTCCGTGTTTGCCATGGTGGTTGCCGGCGGATGCTACTTCCTGGGCGGCTTCGCTCACCTGATCTTCCCCTCCACCGAGGCCATGCAGGCCGCCGGCGGATACGATGCCATCATTCCCAAAATGCTGAATACACTGCCCTCTGTCCTGATCGCAGTGGTGATGGTGCTGGTGCTGTCGGCATCCATGTCCACTCTGTCTTCTTTGGTCATGGCGTCCAGCTCCACCTTGACGCTGGACTTCATCAAGGGCGCAATCGCTCCGAAAATGACCGAAAAGAAACAGCTTGTGACCATTCGGATCCTGATTGCGGTGTTTATCGCCATTTCCGTGGTCATTGCCATTGTCCAGTACAAGCTGAAGCTGGGCTTCATCGCACAGTTGATGGGCATTAGCTGGGGTGCGCTGGCAGGCGCATTCCTGGGCCCGTTCCTGTACGGTCTTTACTGGAAGCGCACCACCAAGCTGTCTGTGTGGGTCAGCTTCATCTTCTCCTGCGTGGTGATGGTGGCCAATATGTTCTTTAAGAGCTACTTCCCGGCGATTTTGCAGTCGCCCATCAATGCAGGCGTGTTCTGCATGGCGGCAAGCCTGGTCATCGTGCCGGTGGTGAGCCTGCTGAGCAAAGCCCCTGAGAAGGAATATGTGGAGAGTATCTTCTCCTGCTATGATAAAAAAGTTCTGGTGGCCGCCAAAGACGCTATCGGAGAACCTGTTGAGGAGGATGCATAATGAAACAATTGATGCTGGGCAACGAGGCCGTTGCCAGAGGCTTGTATGAGGCTGGATGCGCCTTTGTATCCAGCTACCCCGGTACCCCTAGTACCGAAATTACCGAGGCTGTGGCCAAGTACCCCGAGGTCTACGCCGAGTGGGCACCCAATGAAAAGGTTGCCATGGAAGCCGCTTTCGGCGCTTGTGTGGCCGGTCGCCGGTCTTTCTGCGGTATGAAGCACGTGGGCCTGAATGTGGCCGCTGACCCGCTGTTCACCATTTCTTATACCGGTGTCAATGCCGGTATGGTCATCGGCGTGGCGGATGATGCCGGTATGCACTCCTCTCAGAATGAGCAGGATTCCCGTCACTACGCCCGTGCTTCCAAGATCCCCATGCTGGAGCCTTCCGATTCTGCCGAGGCCATTGCTCTGGCCAAGCTGGCTTCCGAGCTGTCCGAGCAGTTCGACACGCCCGTCCTGCTGAAGATGTGTACCCGTGTTTCCCACTCCCAGAGCATCGTGGAGCTGGGCGAGCGTGTGGAAGCACTTAAGGAATACGAAAAGAACATCGCCAAGTACGTCATGATGCCCGGTAACGCCAAGCGCCGCCACCCGGTGGTGGAGGCTCGTACCCGTGCGCTGGTGGAGTACGCCGAAACTGCGGAAATCAACCGCATTGAGGCCGGCTCCGATAACGCCATGGGCTTCATCACTTCTTCCACCTCCTATCAGTATGTGAAGGAAGTCTTCGGCGACAAGTACCCTGTCATGAAGCTGGGCATGATCTGGCCTCTGCCCGAGAAGAAGATCATCGACTTCGCCGCTTCTGTTGAGAAGCTGGTGGTGGTTGAGGAGCTGGACAGCTTCATTCAGGCTCACTGCGAGCATCTGGGTCTTAACTGCGCCGGCAAGGAAACTTTCTCCTGCATGGACGAGCTGAGCCAGAACAAGGTTGCTGATGCCATGGGCATCGCCCACGACACCGGCATCGCTCTCAGCGAGGCCATTCCTCCCAGACCCCCCGTCATGTGTGCCGGTTGCCCCCACAGAGGTCTGTTCTACACCCTGAAGAAGAACAAGCTGACCGTCATGGGCGACATCGGTTGCTACACTTTGGGCGCTGTTGCACCTCTGGCGGCAGTGGATACGGTCATCTGCATGGGCGCATCCGTGTCCGGCATCCATGGCTTCTCCAAGTCCCAGAACGGCGCCGCCGACAATAAGACGGTGGCTGTCATCGGCGACTCCACCTTTATGCACTCCGGCATCACCGGTTTGGTGAACATGGCTTACAACGAGTCCAATGCTACCGTCATCATCGTGGACAATTCCATCACCGGCATGACCGGTCACCAGCAGAATCCTACCACCGGTTACAACCTGAAGGGCGACCCCTGCGCCAAGACCGATCTGGAAACTCTGTGCCGCTCTGTGGGCATCAAGCGGGTGCGCGTGGTGGATCCCTACGATTTGGCTCAGTGCGACGAGGCCATCAAGGAAGAACTGGCGGCCAACGAGCCTTCTGTTATCATTTCCCGTCGTCCCTGCGCTCTGCTGAAGTACGTCAAGCACAAGAAGCCCCTGACTGTGGACGAGGACAAGTGCGTTGGCTGTAAGGCTTGCATGAAGATCGGCTGTCCTGCCATTAGCATCGTGGACGGCAAGGCCAAGGTGGATGCCACCCAGTGCGTGGGCTGCGGCGTTTGCGAGCAGCTGTGCAAGCTGGGCGCTTTGAAGGAGGTCTAAGTATGGAAACGAAGAATATTATGATCGTGGGCGTCGGCGGACAGGGTAGTCTGCTGGCCTCCAAACTGCTGGGTCGCCTTCTGCTGACCCGTGGCTACGATATTAAGGTCTCCGAGGTTCATGGCATGAGCCAGCGTGGCGGCAGCGTGGTTACTTACGTCCGTTTTGGCGATAAGGTGTATTCTCCCGTCATCGATAAGGGTGAGGCGGACTACATCGTGTCCTTTGAGCTGCTGGAAGCCGCCCGTTGGACGGAATTTTTGAAGCCCGGCGGCAAGATCATCACCAATATCCAGAAGATCAACCCCATGCCCGTGATCATCGGCGCAGCGGAGTATCCCGAGGAGCTGGTTGCCAAAATGCAGGCTGCCGGTATCGGCGTGGATGCCTTCGATGCTCTGACCCTGGCAGAGCAGGCCGGTTCTGCTAAGGCAGTGAACATCGTGCTGATGGGTCATCTGTCCAAGAATTTCGACTTTACTCTGGAGGAGTGGCTGGAGGCCATCGAAGCCAGTGTCCCTGCCAAGTTCCTGGAGCTGAACAAAGTGGCTTTTACTCTGGGCAGAAACGCCTGATATTTGGAGATGAACGAAATTATGGCAAATTATTATCAGCCTGAAATTGAAACCATGCCCTACGAGCAGCTTCGTCAGCTGCAAAATGAGCGCCTTGTGAAGCAGGTGCGCCATGTGTGGGACAATGTGCCTTATTACCGTGCAAAAATGGAAGAGAAGGGTGTGACCCCTGAGGATATTCAGGGCGTTGACGATCTGTACAAGCTGCCCTTCCTCTGCAAGGACGACCTGCGTGAGGCCTATCCCTATGGTCTGGCTGGCAAGCCCATGTCCGAGTGTGTGCGGATCCACTCCACCTCCGGTACCACCGGTAAGCGTGTGGTTGCTTTCTACACCCAGCATGACGTGGATCTGTGGGAGGATTGCTGCGCCCGTGCCATTATGGCCGCCGGCGGCACTAAGGAAGATGTGGTTCACGTGGCTTATGGCTACGGTCTGTTCACCGGTGGTGCAGGTCTGCACGGCGGCTCCCACAAGGTGGGTAGCCTGACCCTGCCCATGTCCTCCGGCAATACTGACCGTCAGCTCCAGTTCATGACCGATCTGGGTTCCACCATTCTGTGCTGCACCCCCTCCTATGCGGCGTATCTGGCAGAAACCATCCACGAGAAGGGTCTGCAGGATCAGATCAAGCTGAAGGCCGGTATCTTCGGCGCTGAGGCATGGTCCGAGGATATGCGCCACGATATTGAAAATAAGCTGGGCATCAAGGCTTATGACATTTATGGCCTGACGGAAACCTCCGGCCCGGGCGTGGCATTTGAATGCTCCGAGCAGACCGGTATGCACATCAACGAAGACCACTTCATCGCTGAGATCATCGATCCCGACACCGGCGAGGTTCTGCCCATCGGCAGTAAGGGTGAGCTGGTGTTCACCGCTATCACCAAGGAAGCATTCCCTCTGCTGCGTTACCGCACCCGTGATATTTGCATCCTGAGTCGTGAGAAGTGCTCCTGCGGCCGTACCCATGTGAAGATGTGCAAGCCCATGGGCCGCAGTGACGATATGCTTATCATCCGTGGCGTCAATGTGTTCCCCTCTCAGATCGAAACGGTGCTGATTCAGCAGGGCTATCCTGCCAACTACCAGATCATCGTGGATCGGGTGAACAACTCCGATACCTTCGAGGTGATGGTGGAGATGACTCCCGATCTGATGACCGACTCTCTGGCCAAGATCGCCGCCGCTGAGAAGAATCTGGTTGGCGCGCTGAAGGCTATGCTGGGCATCGCTGCCAAGGTCAAGCTGGTGGCACCCAAGACCATTGCCCGTAGTGAGGGCAAGGCTGTCCGTATTATTGACAATCGTAAGATTTAAGGAGGCGGCACTATGACCATTCATCAGATTTCTGTATTTCTGGAAAACCGTACCGGCCAGTTGGCGGAGATCACTCAGCTGTTGGCCGAGAATCATGTGGATATTCGGGCCATTTCCATTGCGGAAACCTCCGATTACGGCTTGGCTCGTATGATCGTGGACGATTCTCAGAAGGCCAGCTCTATTTTGCTGGAGCATGGTGACATTCTGTCCATGACCCCGGTGTGGGCGGTGGAAGTGCCCGACCGTCCTTCCGGCTTGGCAGATCTGCTGGCTGTGCTGGCTAAGGGCAATGTGGCGGTGGAGTATATGTACTCTCTGTTCACCCACAAGGATGGCCATGCCTATATGGTTCTGCGAATCTCCGATGAGGCGGCTTTCAACACCGCCATTGCCGGCACCGACATTAAGTTGGTGGGCATGGACGATTTGGGTCTGAAATAAAGAAAGGCGGCTGCAAAAGCAGCCGCTTTTTTATATGCGCTATTGATTTACATAACACCTTGTGATATTTTATATAAAAAGGAGGTGCTGTGATGCGTAAAGGTCGGATTGGAATACTAGTGGTAGTGCTAGTGCTGGCGCTTATTCTTGCCTTGGTGTTGTGTCTGCGTGGTTGTACAGTACGTATAGATGCCCAGTCCACGGGGAGAGTGGTGTACGATGCCCACGGTGTAAAATTCGAAGACGAATTGACCGCCGATGAAATAGCCGCCGTGATGGAAGTTCTTGACGGGGAATGGATGGAAGCATCTATTTTGGGCAAGCCTTCTTGTGGTTTTGATAAGAATATCGCCATCGTTATCGATGGCAGACGTTTCGCAATGGGCCTTGACGGTTGCGGAACCCTCTGGGTTGTGGATTCATCGAGCTACATCCATATTTCGGATGCGGAGCAAGATGTTCTGGCAAAGATTTTTAATTCTCGTGGTGGAAAAATTCCTGGTGTATAAAAAAGCGGCTGCGAAAGCAGCCGCCTTTATTATCGAATATGTCCCTTGCCGGTGATGACGTACTTGTAGGTGGTCAGCTCACGCAGACCCATGGGGCCCCGGGCGTGAAGCTTCTGGGTGGAAATGCCCATCTCACAGCCCAGACCGAATTCGCCGCCGTCGGTGAATCGGGTGGAGGCATTGACATACACAGCCGCGCTGTCCACACCGGTGGTAAAGGCGGTGATGGCATCGTCGCTGGTGGTGACGATGGCTTCGCTGTGACCGGTGGAGTGGGCGGCAATGTGAGAAACCGCTTCCTCAACACCCTCTACGCACTTGATTGCCAGAATGTAGTCCAGGAATTCTGTGTCGAAATCCTTCTCGCCGGCGGGAGTGCCGGGGATGATAGACTGTGCCATCTCATCCAGACGGAGTTCCACCTTGCTGCCGATGCGCTGCGCCAGCTTGGGCAAAAATTCAGCGGCAATTGCCTTATCCACCAGCAGAACCTCTTCTGCGTTGCACACGCTGGGGCGGCTGGTCTTGGCGTTTTCGATGATGTTCAGCGCCATATCCTGATCGGCGGACTTTTCCACATACACATGGCAAATGCCGGTGCCGGTGGCGATGCAGGGGACGGTGGCATTCTGGACGCAGGCGTTGATCAGACCGGCACCGCCACGGGGAATGAGAATGTCAATGTAGCCGTTGGCGGTCATCAGGGTGGTGGCGCTGGCACGGGAGGTGTCCTGCACCAGATTTACGGCGTTTTCCGTGATGCCCACGGACTTCAGACCTTCACGCAGAGCATTGACAATGGCATTTGCGGAGCGGAATGCCTCCTTGCCACCACGAAGCACGCAGGCGCTACCGGCTTTCAGAGCCAGCGCCGCCGCATCGGAGGTGACGTTGGGACGGCTTTCGTAAATGATTGCGATGGCGCCCATAGGAACGGACACCCGACGAATCAGCAGACCATCCTCACGGGTGTGCTCCTCCAGAATATGACCCACCGGGTCGGGGAGGGCGGCTACCTCACGGATGCCCTTGGCCATACCGGCGATTCGGGCGGAGGTGAGCTGAAGTCTGTCCAGCATCACATCGGATACGGTGCCCTTGGCGGCAGCCATATCCTCTGCGTTGGCGGCCAGAATGGCAGCCTCGCCCGCAATCAGCGCATCGGCCATGGCCTCCAGGGCGGCATTTTTGGCTTCGGTGGTCAGTGCGGCGATCTGCCGCTTAGCCGCTTTGGCGGCGGTGAGCATTTCAATCATAATTCTTCTCCGTAAATGTGGTGCCGACGGTCTTGCCGTCGAGAATATGGTACAGATTCCAAGGATCGCCGCCGTTGGCAATGACCATGTCACAGCCGCAGTTCATGCAGATTCGTGCGGCCTGCAGCTTGGTGACCATGCCGCCGGTACCCTGATTGCCGGCAGAGCCACCGGCCAGAGCGATGATGGAGTCGTCAATGGCGGTGATGCGGCTGATGAGCTGGGCGTCCGGGTTGGTGTGGGGGTCGGCGGTGTACAGGCCGTCAATGTCCGACAGCAGAATCAGCTTGTCTGCCTTGACACTTTCGGCCACGATGGCGGCCAGCGTGTCGTTGTCGCCGATGACGATCTCCTCGGTGGAAACGGTGTCGTTCTCGTTGATGATGGGCAAAGCACCCAGTTCCAGCAGACGGTTCAGGGTGTTGCTGAAATTGTTGTGCCGGGTTTCGTTTTTAACATCGTCGCCGGTGATGAGCAACTGGGCGACGGTGTGGTTGTACTCGCTGAACAGCTTGTCGTAGGTGTACATCAGCTCGCACTGGCCAACCGCAGCGGCGGGCTGCTTGGTGGGGGTGTCCGTGGGACGGGCGCGCAGACCCAATTTGCCTACGCCCATGCCAATGGCGCCGGAGGACACGACAATGACCTCGTGGCCGGAATTTTTGATGTCGCTGATGATCTTGCACAGTTCCTCCACCCGGCGGATATTCAGGTGTCCGGTGGGGTGAGCAAGGGTGCTGGTGCCAATTTTAATGACGATGCGCATGGGAAACCTCCGTGACTGGAAAACTAATGTCTACATTATAGCAACATTCCCCCGAAAAAGAAAGAGGGAATTTTGCATGGATTATCCTTTTTTCTTGCCGCGGATATGGGTAGATACGATAAATGATTGCATTTGTCGAGGGGACGTGGTAAACTGAAAGAAAAACAAAGGAGTTTGGCCATGAAAGAACGCATTGAAACGATTCCCGTTACCGAGGCCTTCCAATCCGGGGATGAGTGCCCGTTCTGTTTTTTAGAGCGGCAGGTGGAGCAACGGATCATCCGCTACACCATCGGTCCCGGTGCCAGCTACATGGAGCCGGAGGTGCGGGGTGAAACCGACAAGCAGGGCTTCTGCGGTGAGCATTTTAAGAAAATGTACGATTACGGCAACGCCCTGGGCAATGCCCTGATCATGCAGACCTATTTTGTGGGGCTGTTTGAGGAAATGACCTATGAAATGGACCGTTTTGCCACGCCGGGAAAACGGAATCTCTTCGGCAAGCGTGCCTCCGATGAGGAAAGCGATCTGGTTAAATGGCTCCGGCAGAAGCAGGGCTCCTGCTATCTGTGCAACAAGATGGAGTACAATATGTCCCGGTATTTTGAGACATTTTTCGTACTGATCAAGGACGGTGAATTCCGTCAGCTTGTGGAGAACAGCAAGGGCTTCTGCATGCGCCACTTCCTGCGGCTCATGGAGACTGCCCCGGACAAGCTCCCCAACAGCCAGCTTGACTGGTTCTATCCCACGGTGTTTCACCTGATGAAGGCCAATATGGCTCGGGTGAAGGGGGATCTGGACTGGTTCATCGACAAATTTGATTACAAAAATGCCGGCGCTGACTGGAAAAATTCCAAGGATGCGGTATCCCGTACCATGCAGAAATTCCAGGGTCTGCACCCGGCGGATCCTCCCTACAAAAGCGAACCGAGATAATAGAAAGCCTCCGGCGGTTGCCGGAGGCTTTGTACGTTATGAAACCATGTCTTTCCCGTAAAGCAGATTGCTGAAGGTGTTGATGATGTCCTTTGCTTCTGCCTTCAAGTCCTGATAGGAGGGGGCATTTTCCGCTTTTGCGGCGATATTGGTGAAGGACGCTCCCCAGGCCGTATAAGCAGCCTGATACGCAGTCAGCTCCGTGCTAAATGTTTTCAGAATCGGGTCGGACTGCATGGTTGCTACGGAGTCGACGCCCTTAGCGGTGTCGGTAATGTATGCGTCGTTGGAATTGTTCAGCTCGTAAAAATACTTGCAGAATTCTTCGGCACTCATGTTGTCATAAGCAACGGCCATACTGCTCAGATACACATCAAAAGTCAGCATATCCATTTGCACATTGGAAAGCACTGCGTCGTAACCCTGGCAAGGGCTTGGGAAGTCGGCACGCAGTTCTGCAGCCAAAGTGTCGATGTCCTTGTCGCTGTTACCGGTGCCGGAAGAGGCAGAGCGGCAGGCTGCAAGGGACAATGCCAGCATCAAGCTTAGAACCATACATGCGATGCGCTTAAAGTTCATAGACAGCTCCTTTGGGGTGGTGTTATCTTACCATATCCTTGCCATAGAACAGGTTGGAGGTCTGGTTGATGACGTAAGCGGCGGCTTCCATCAGCTCGTCGTAGCTGGGAGCATCCTCAGCTTTAAGATCGATGCTCTGATACTTCACGTTCCATTCTGCCCAAGTGGTGAGAATAGCGGAGAAGGTCAGATTAAAATTGCTCAGCTTGTCGGCCTTTGCGATGGCTTCATCGGTACCATCCAAACGCAGCAGGCTGGCTGTGGAGTTGATGATGGAAAGCTGCGCCGTCAAATAGGAATTCATTTCCTTGTTCAGCTCGAAGATGTACTTGCAGGCTTCCTCATCGCTGAGATTCTCGTAAGCGGCGATCTGCTTGCCCAGGTAAATATCCAGGGTCCGCTTATCGGCTTTGGCTGCCTCGATAATCAGAGAAAAGCCTTCGGTGGGGTCGGGGAAGTTAGCGCGCTCGGCATCGGCCAGGGTGTTTATGTTGGTGGAGGGCTGGGGAATGCGGGGGACGGTGTTGCTATTGGTGCTGCTGCTGGAACCGCAGGCTGCCAGGGACAGAACAGTAACCAGTGCCAGAAGAATGCAGGAAAAACGCTTGAAATTCATGGTCATTACTCCTTTCGGTTGATATATTTATTATACCATCTTTGTCAAGAATTGTGGAAAATTCTGTGCCGGGGATTGGGCGATTGGGGTGCATCCAAGGCGAAGAGTCCATAAAGCGCCTCAATACGATCCTCGACAGCTTGGTAAGGATGGTCGATTTTCTCGCCGATATTGGGGAAAAGGCCGTGGCTTCGGGCGTTTTTTAACACTTCACGGCCGGTATCATTGAAAGCCAGTACCCGGGCATAGGGCGGGGGCGTGGACAAATCTTCGGCGGTGAGCCCCAGAAATGCGCAGAGGATCATCCGGTCAATGCGGCTGCGGGTGTAGCGTTTGGATTTGACAGAGGTGGCGATCTCCTCTAAGGTGGCTTCCTGCCGGGACGCATGCATCAGCTTTCGCCACAGACCCTCGGAGCCGTAGGGGATCGCTTCAAAATCCTTGTCCGTCATGGTGCGAAGCCGTGCCAAAATCGCCCGCTCACCGGCGGATAAGCTGTGAAGAACCGCACCCTCGAAAATTTCTTGCGCCTCGGCAGGAATACATGATTTCCAATCCTGTGCGTTCAGCATCAGCCGACGGACAGCGGTAGCGGAAGGGTTTTCCGCATCCACAGATGTATCGTGGTAACTGCCTTCCCGGTGGATGGGCATTGGTGCCATATCACAGCCAGAGGCAAGAATGGCTTTACAGTACTCCACCGCCAAAATATTGTTGGGCGTATCCAAAACAGTCGCATCCAGCCCCATATCCTTTAGCGCTGCTGCCCGTGCCGCCGGGAAGGACAGTCCTTCCTCCAGCCGCAGCCGCAAAGCAGGGGGGAATTTCTCAGAAAGCAGTGCTTTAGCGGTGGACATGAGCGCATCATCGGCGGTTTCTGCACCGAAGCACAGCCGATTGCAGAATTTTCCCAGAATCTCTACACCGCCTGCAGCAAAACCCTCTGCCGAGGACAGCGCCACCGTCACCGGCAATTCCAGCACCAGATCTGCACCGGCAAGGATGGCTGCTTTCGCCCGGAGGGATTTATCGATAATGGCAGGTGCGCCTCGCTGGACGTAATTTCCGCTCATCAGGCACACGATGGCCTCGCCACCGGCATCCCGAATGGCACGAAATTGCTTCTGATGCCCCAGGTGCAAGGGGTTGTATTCACAAATAACGCCAACTGTCTGCAAAAAAATCCCTCCTTTTCAAAAATAGGGGTTGAGAAATCCGAAAATATCGTATAAAATAAGGGGAGCTAAGTTATGATACCATAAAACGCAAAAAAATGAAACAATTATTTAGGAGGAGATTCCAATGAACATTTTGATCATCAACGCAGGCAGCTCCAGCCTGAAGTATCAGCTTATGAACCCCGACACCGGCGATGTTGCCGCTAAGGGTCTGTGTGAGCGTACCTACATTGTCGGCCGTCTGACCCACAAGGTGGGCGACAACAAGGTCGTTAAGGACATCCCCATGCCCAGCCACTCTGAGGCAATTGCCGCTGTTCTGGACATTCTGGTGGATGCCGAGCATGGTGTCATCAAGTCCGTTGACGAGATCGACGCTGTGGGTCACCGTGTGCTCCATGGCGGCATGGAGTTCAGCGATTCCTGCATTGTCAATGACGAGGTCATCGCTGCCATCGAGAAGTGTATCCCCCTGGGCCCCCTGCACAACCCCGCTAACCTGATGGGCATTCGTGCCTGCCAGGCTGTCATGCCCAGCACCCCTCAGGTCGCTGTGTTCGACACCGCTTTCCACATGACCATGCCCCCCAAGGCTTACCGCTATGCTATTCCCACCGAGTACTACGAGAACGACGACATCCGTCGTTACGGCTTCCACGGCACTTCCCACAAGTATGTGGCTCGCCGTACCGCTGAGCTGGTTGGTAAGACCGAGTTCAAGATGATCAACTGCCACCTGGGCAACGGTTCTTCTCTGTGCGCCATCAAGGACGGCAAGTGCCAGGATACCACCATGGGTCTGTCCCCTCTGGCCGGTGTTCCCATGGGTACCCGCTCCGGTGACATCGATGCCTGCGTGGTGCAGTTCATCTGCAACAAGTACGGCATGAGCGTGGATGACTGCCTGAACATGCTGAACAAGAAGTCCGGCGTGCTGGCTCTGTCCGGCGTTTCCTCCGACTTCCGTGATCTGGAGGCCGGTCAGGCTGAGGGTAACGAGAACTGCGAGCTGGCTCTGAATAAGTTCTTCTACGAGGTCGCTAAGTATATCGGCGCCTACGCTGCCGCTCTGAACGGCGTGGATGTGATCACCTTCACCGCCGGTGTTGGCGAGAACGGCCCCGGGACCCGTCAGGGCATCTGCGATTACCTGGAGTTCATGGGCGTCAAGCTGGATGCCGAGGCCAACAAGTGCCGTGGCAAGGAGCAGCTGATCTCCACTCCCGATTCCAAGGTTCAGGTTTGGGTGGTTCCCACCAACGAAGAGCTGATGATCGCTCAGGATACCGCTGAGCTGGTCAAGGCTGCACAGTAATATCAGTATGAGCCGCCGTACCCCGGCGGCTCATTTTTGTAAGGAGGAAAACCATGCAAACGGCTTCTGATCGCTTCCTGCGCTATATCAAACTGGACACCCAGTCCAACGAGGCTTCCGAAACCTGCCCCTCCACCCCCGGTCAGCGGATTTTGGGACAAATGCTGGTGCAGGAAATGGTGGAAATGGGTATTTCCGATGCCCATATGGATGAAAACGGCTATATTTATGGCACTGTTCCCGGTGATCCCAGCCTGCCAACCATCGGCCTGATCGCCCATATGGACACTGCACCGGATATGCCCGGCGCCAATGTGCAGGCACAGGTGGTGGCGTATCAGGGCGGAGATGTGTGTCTCAACGCCGAAAAGGGGATCTACCTCCGGGAGGCAGAGCATCCGTCCCTTAAAAATCACATTGGCAAGCACCTGATTGTTACCGATGGCACCACGCTGCTGGGTGCGGATAATAAGGCTGGCATTGCGGAGATTTTGACTGCCGCTGAGATTTTGCAAAACACGCCGAACCATGCCACCTTGCGCATCGGTTTTACGCCTGATGAGGAGATCGGCCGGGGCGCAGATCTGTTCGATGTGGCGAAATTCGGTGCAGATTTTGCTTATACCGTGGATGGCGGCGCTCTGGGCGAGATCGAATATGAGAATTTCAACGCCGCCGGAGCTGTGGTTGAGGTGTACGGCGTCAACATCCACCCCGGTGCCGCCAAGGGGAAAATGGTCAATTCCCAACTTGTGGCTATGGAATTCCAGAGCCTGCTCCCCATGGAGGAGCGCCCGGAATGCACCGAAGGCTATGAGGGCTTTTTCCACCTGATTGGTATGGAAGGCGGCGTGGAAAAGACTAGCCTTCGCTATATCATCCGGGATCATGATATGGAAAAATTCCTGCAAAAGAAAGAAAAAATGCAGGAAATTGGTAAAATCCTCAATGAAAAGTACGGAGAAAATACGGTTTCTCTTACCATTCGGGATAGCTACTACAATATGCGTGAGAAGGTTGAGCCTTGTATGCATATTGTGGAGCGGGCGAAAAAGGCCATGGAGGCAGTGGGGATCACGGCGACAACTGTGCCCATTCGGGGCGGCACCGATGGTGCACGGCTGAGCTTTATGGGGCTGCCTTGTCCGAATCTGTGTACCGGCGGGGAGAATTTCCACGGTCGGTATGAATATATCCCGGTGGAGGATATGGATGCCGTGGTAGCGGCGCTTCTGAAAATTCTTCAATAAAAGAACCGCACCGGGGGAACCCGGTGCGGTTTTGTATTAGTCCTCAAAATCGGAGTCGTCAACTTCATCGTCACCAACGAAGTCAATGCCGTGACCCTTACGGCCGAACAGACGATCTTTCATTTTCTTCAGCCAAGCGATGATCTTATCACCATAGGCCATGAACACCACGACCAGTGCGGCAATAATTGCCAGCGCAACAAGAATCTTAACAAAAGTTGCTACAATATTATTCATAATGGAGTACCTCCCAATTCGTTTCTACCATTATTATATCCGGAATCCGGAAAAAAGCAATAGAAAAATCAACAATAATCCCACAAACCCCGGACACTGACTTCGCCGCTGTTTAGGGCTTCGGTGGTGCCGTCATCGAAACGAACAAGCAGTGCGCCGTCGTCCAGAATCTCCAGGGCTGTGCCGTTGCGGCAGGTGTCGCCTCGGATGGCCCTGACGGCTTTTCCCAAGATCACGCAATCTGCCCGATATTGGGGCATAACCGCTTCCGGTGGGGCTGTCATGGTGTGGATTTCAGCCAGTAGTGCGTCAATGAGGGATTGCCGGTCTACGGATTTGCTCAAGACTGTGGCGGCGGAGCAGGCAATGTGGGCGATTTCTTCCGGGAAATCCACCTGATTGCAGTTGATACCAATGCCGACTACCGCATAATCCACCAAGCCCTGAGGCGTAATGGATAACTCTGTGAGAATGCCGCCCAGCTTGCGGTTTCCCACCACCAGATCGTTGATCCACTTGATGCCGGGACGAAAGCCGTAGGCTTTTTCCACTGCATTGCACACCGCAACGCCCACGGCGCAGGTTAGGTGCATCAGCTCGGCAGGGGCGCATTGTGGGCGCAAAATCACGCTCAAATATATACCCATGCCGGCAGGAGAGGAAAAACTCCGTCCCAAACGGCCACGTCCGGCGGTCTGGGTGTTGGCTACGATGGCGGTGCCGTGAGGCGCACCCTCGGCGGCCAGCTTTTTGGCGTAGGTATTGGTGGAATCCAGAGATTCAAAGTAGTGAACGGTCATTGCAGCCGCTCCTTTACTGCCCGGATGAATTCGGGAGCGGTGCCGCAGCAGCCGCCCAGCAGGGTAGCGCCCATTTGGACACAGTCTGCCAAGATGTCCGAAAATTCTGCCGGGGACATGGGGTAGTGGGGAAGCTGGTCAGCGCCGATCACCGGCACACCGGCATTGGGCTTGCACACCAGCGGCCCCTTCACATACCGGCGAAGCCTGCTCACCAGACCGGCGGTCATGCTGTCGGCAGCGACACAGTTGAAGCCTACCGCAGCAGCACCGGCATCCTCCAGTTCTTTCAAGACCGGGCCTACCTCACGACCGGAAAAGAGAGAGCCGTCCGGCTGCATGGTGAAGGTGTACAGCACCGCACCGGCACATTCCAACTCTGCGGCGGTGAGAATCGCTTCCGCTTCCAGCGGATACATGAGGGTTTCTGCCGCCAGCAGATCAGCGCCGCCATCCATCAAACCACGAATCTGCCGGCGATAATTTTCCACCAGTAGGTCGAAATTGCCTTCGTCGAAGCTGTCGGTGAAGGTGGCAAGGGTGGTCAGGTTACCGGCAACCAGCACGTCCGGAGAAACGCTCCGGGTCAAAGCCACAAGCTGGGCGTTGATTTCTTCGGTCTTCTCCGCAAGACCCACTTTTTCCAGTGCAATGGGCTGGGCTTGGAAGGTGGGGGCGTAGAGAATCTGGGAACCGGCCTCCACATAGCGCCGCTGAAGTGCTGTCAGGGCATCGGGATGCTCCAGAATCCATTGCTCGGTGCAACAGCCCCGGGGCATACCGGCCTTTTGCAGATTGGAGCCGGTGGCACCGTCCAAAAAACGCACTCCAGTGCTAATTTTATTGTGAAATTCTTCTCTGGTGAGCATAATGTTACCACCTTTGGTGAGATAAAAGATTTCTCTTATTATACTCCAAAAGGAAAAACAATGCAACAATCATTGACGATTTGGGTAAAATCTGTTACTATATTGAAAAAATCAAAGGAGCGACATTATGAAAAAGACTGTTTTGAGAGAATATGCCAAGCTGATTGTTCGCACCGGCATCAATGTCCAGAAGGGGCAGGATGTGCTGGTGATGGCCGATCTGGATCAGCCTGAGTTTGTGAAGATCGTGGTGGAGGAGTGCTACAAGGCCAAGGCTCGCCACGTTACTGTCATTTGGGAATATCAGCCTTTGCAGAAGATCCACACCCGGTACCAGTCCGTCAAGACCATGGGTGAGGTGACCGAGTGGCAGAAGGTGAGGCAGCAGTATTTCTGCGATACTTTGCCTTGCCGGTTGTACCTGATTTCTGAGGATCCCGAGGGCCTGAAGGGCGTGAACACCGCCAAGATGGCTAAGGCCCGCAAGCTGTCCTATCCCATTCTGAAGCCTTATATTGACGACCGTGACGGCAAGCAGCAGTGGTGCATCGCCGCTGTGCCCGGTGCAGCATGGGCAAAGAAGGTGTTCCCCGGTCTGCCCAAGGGTAAGGCTATTGAGAAGCTGTGGGAGGCCATTTTGTCCACCTCCCGTGTTGGTGAGGATCCCATCAAGGCATGGGAGGAGCACAACGCCGACCTGCGTGCCCGTTGCGACTACCTGAACAGCCTGGGCATCCGGGAACTGCACTACACCGCCGACAACGGCACCGACCTGACCGTGGGCATGATCCCCGAGGCTATGTTCTGCGGCGGTGCGGAAACCAGCCGTCAGGGCATCGTGTTCAATCCCAACATTCCCACCGAGGAGTGCTTCATTTCTCCCATGAAGGGCAAGGCCGAGGGCATCGTCTACTCCACCAAGCCTCTGTGCTATGAGGGACAGATCATCGATAACTTCTTCATGCGCTTTGAGGGTGGCAAGGTTGTGGAAGCCAAGGCGGAAAAGGGCGAGGAACTGCTGAACACCATGCTCACCATGGACGAAGGCGCAAGCTATTTGGGCGAGTGTGCTCTGGTACCCCAGAAGAGCCCCATCTGCGAAAGCGGTCTGCTGTTCTACAGCACTCTGTTCGATGAAAATGCAGCCTGCCATCTGGCTGTGGGTGCAGGATTCACCGATACCATTCGGGATAACCACTCCAAGACTCTGGAGGAGTGCCGTGCTTTGGGTATCAACGAATCTATGGTCCACGAGGACTTCATGATCGGCTGCGACACCATGGATATCGACGCAATCTGCGCTGACGGTAAGGTGGTTCCCATTTTCCGCAAGGGCAATTGGGCTTTTTAATGTAAGTACAGACCTCTCCGCAGAGAGGTCTGTTTTGCTTGACAGAAGGGGATGGGGGCTGTAAAATATAGGCAGGTGATGTATGATGAAACTGAAGTATTACGGCAAGTTAGCAAAAAAAGCATATCTTTCCGATATTAGGCAGATGTTGGCTCTGTGCGACAAGGAGTTTGTGCCACCGCTGTCCGGACGGGCATCCACGACCCAAAGTGATCTTTCTCCGACTCAGTCGCTGGATGCCGACATCGATAAATATTTCCAAGTGGTGGCATCCCAGCCGGCGATTATTGCGATTGAGGGCGGTCGTGTGGTAGGTCTGATGTCTTTCCGAATGGACTATGTGTGCGAGTGCATCGACAAGGCTTTTGCACCGAATTTGTATATTACCACGGTGCTGGTGCATCCCCAGTATCGCCATAAGGGTATTGCAGGCAAGCTGTATGATGCTATCATCGCCAAGTTCCCTAAGCGATACCTGTTCACACGGACATGGTCGACCAATCTGGCTCATATCCGGATCCTGCTGTCTATGGGCTTCCATGAGCATTACAGCATCAGCAACGACCGGGGGCCGGGAATCGATACAGTGTATTATTGCCGTGCGCCTCAAAAGCAGAGCCTACGTCAGTATATAGCCCAATATCATCTGGGAAGCAATCTGTTTTTTTGCGGATTGCTGACACTGATTACCATTGGCTGTGTAGTGGCATGGCTGAATATTCCTGAAAATGCACTGGCAAAGGAACTGATGTTGGCAGTGGCCACTTCTTTGATGGCATCGATGCTTTGCCTGATGTCAGATACGTTTTTGAAAATCAGAGAATCTCGTAATGATGCTTTCATCAATACGTTGAAGGGATTCGGTATTGAAAATCTGCAATTTAAGAAAAATGAAATTCTGGAGCAGTTGATTCCCCATTGCCGCAATGAAATCTGGATCTCCGGCTATCGGTTGATTATGACCGGCAAGCGCTCTTTTCGGGATGCTTTAATCCTAGCATGCCGGCGCAGTAAGGCACTGCGGATCCGGGTTCTGGTGGTGCCGCCTTGGTACGATGCGTTCAATCTGGTTTATGGCCAGGAGGATGTGACGGTAAGCTACTTGAACGTATTCCGGGATCTGGCAAAATGTGAGGCAGAGGAGGGCGCAATTTTGGAGATTCGTTTTTCCCAAAAGCCTCTGTTTAGTGATACATATAAGGTGGATGATCGGTTCATCACTGGCCCATACCTGAACTGCGCAGATCAGATCCATGGACGCATTACAGCAAGAGATTTCTTCTCTTTGGATATTCGGGATCCGGACAAAGATCTGTATCAGCTGATCAGCAAAGATTATTTGACTTTGTGGGATGAGGCAGATACCCGGCTGGATACGACCCGTTTTCTGAAGCGCCTTGAAGAAACGCAGAACTTGGAGGATGCGACAAAGGAAGAGCGAGTTGCCCTTTTCCAGGAATGCTGTGTGGCACTTTGCGAGGAAAGTCCCCGATCGTTTAGCGCTCCCCGATGATGGAATTTTGAAAAACTTTCCTATATTCGCAAAAAAGTTAAAAAAACACTTGCATTTTATAATCAGATGTGTTATTATACCTGAGCGATTGAAATTGTAAGGGCGTTTTATGCCCTTTAACTGATAAGAAAGAGGTGAACGACATGAGAGAAGGCATCCATCCTAATTACGAACAGACTACCATTCGCTGTGCCTGTGGTAACACTTTTACGACCGGTTCCACTAAGAAGGACATCCGCGTTGAGATCTGCTCCAAGTGCCACCCTTTCTATACCGGCAAGCAGAAGCTGGTTGACACCGGTGGACGTGTTGATCGTTTCAACAAGAGATTTGGTCTGAAGTAAGACAAGGTCCGCACTGCGTTGGCGTAGTGCGGACTTTTTTTGTTTTTTATGGCCCTTTTGGGGACAGAATGGTAAGAGAATCCCTTGCATCTCCCGAAGGAAGAGCCAAGGCGCTGCTACGCAGCGCTCGGTGGGGGCGTGCCCCACCCTACGAAGCGTAAATGGAGGAACCTGATGGAATCGAATTTTGACGAAATGGTACAAGAGCGGGCGGTGCTGGTTGGTCTGAACGCCGACTGCTTTACCCAAGCCCAGACTGCCACCAATGAAACCCTGGAGGAACTGGAAGCGCTTCTGGAAACCGCCGGCGGTTTTTGCACCGGCAAGATTTTGCAGAATCGCCACACTCCCGACTCCCACAGCTTCATCGGCGAGGGTAAGGCGCAGGAAGTGAAAATGCTGGTAGAAGCCACTGCGTCCACCATGGTGATCTTCGATAATGAGCTGTCCCCGGGTCATATTCGGGCGCTGGAGGAGATCATGGGCGTCACGGTCCTTGACCGCAGCGCCTTGATTCTGGATATTTTCGCCCAGCGGGCCAAGACCAAGGAGGGACGTCTGCAGGTGGAACTGGCCCAGTACCAGTATCTGTTGCCCCGGCTGTCCGGCATGGGCAAGAGTTTGAGCCGTCAGGGCGGTGGTACCGGCACCCGTGGTCCCGGCGAAACCAAGCTGGAAAGCGACCGCCGTCACATTCGTGAACGGATCAGCCGCCTGCAATCCGAGCTTGCTCAGGTGCGTCAGGTGCGAAGCGTCCAACGGGAACGCCGGATGAAAAACTCTGTGCCGGTGGTGGCCATTGTGGGCTACACCAACGCAGGTAAATCCACTCTCCTGAACCAGCTGACAGGTGCCGGAATCCCTGCGAATAACCGGCTTTTTGATACTTTGGACACCACTTCCCGGCAATTGACAGTATCCGACAATCTGGATGTGATACTGTCTGATACGGTCGGATTTATCGCAAAGCTGCCCCACCATCTGGTGGATGCCTTCCGGGCGACCCTGGAGGAGCTGGAATACGCAGACCTTTTGCTCCATGTGATTGATTCCGCCGATCCCAACCGGGAGGAGCATATCGCAGTGGTAGAACGTCTGATTTCCAAGCTGGCTAAGCCCGATACTCCGGTGCTTCGCTGCTATAACAAGGCGGAGTTGGTGGAGGCTACTGACATCCCGGTGGGGGAGGACGTGGTGCGGATTTCCGCCAAGCACGGCTACGGCATGGAGGAGCTACTGAAATCCATTGAAACCGCTTTGGGACAGAGCCGGCATCACATCGTGGTGACCCTGCCCTATTCCATGGGTGGGTTGCTGGAAACCCTTCACAACAATGCCCAGGTGTTGTCCACCGACTACACCGGCGAGGGGATCGTGGTGGAAACCATCGTGGACGAGATTTTGTACGGACGGCTGAAGCAGTATATTACGAAGGAGTGCTGACCCTTGGAAGAGTATCTGGTGCCCACCGGCTTTGGTGAGGATGAGTTTTACGAGAAAAAGTCCCATTTCATCGGCCGGGTCTGGCTGGTGGAAACCGAGGAGGAGGCGCTGGCCAGGATCCAGGAAATGAAAAAACAGCACTACGATGCTACCCACAATTGCTGGGCGTATATCATTAAGGACGGTGCTGTTCGGTTTTCCGACGATGGCGAACCCGGCGGCACTGCCGGTATGCCCATGCTGCAGGTTTTGCAGCGTGAGGGGCTGTATAACGTGGTGTGCGTGGTCACCCGATACTTTGGCGGCATCCTGCTGGGTGCCGGCGGACTGGTTCGTGCCTACACAAAAGGTGCGAAAATTGCTGTGGATGCGGCAGGAAAGTCCATGAAACGGGTGTGGACAGCGCTGTATGTGCCGATCCCTTATAATTTTTATGAACGGGTGAAGCTGGAGATCGCTGCATTCGGCGGCATCCTCCGGGATACCCAGTTTGGCATGGATGTGGAGCTGGAAATTCTGATGCCGCAGGCGCAGGCACAGCCCTTTTTGGACAAGCTCACCGATATGAGCGCCGGGACCATCGAAGGTATGGAAACCGGGCAGGAATACCGGGCATTTCCGGTGTAAAAACTTTGTAGGAGCGTGTTGGTCATGACCATTCGTGAACAATTGGAGCATTTGGAACATCGTCATTTGAATCCCCTGGCGGCATTTTCTGACCAGAGCAAGGGTCGCCTTGTGCCGGAAGAACTCCAGGAAAATGACGTGCGCACCTGCTATCAGCGGGATATTGACCGAATTGTTCACTCCAAGGCGTTCCGCCGGCTGATGCACAAAACCCAGGTTTTCCTCAGCCCGGAAGGGGATCACTACCGCACCCGAATGACCCACACTCTGGAGGTCACGCGCATTTCCAGAACCATCACCCATACCCTGGGCCTGAATACCGACTTGGCGGAGGCCATCGCCATGGGTCACGATCTGGGACACACCCCCTTCGGCCATGCCGGTGAGGTGGCGCTGTCGGATTGCATCGGCAAGCCCTTCCGTCACAACGAGCAGAGCCTGCGAGTGGTGGATGAGTTGGAAAAGAACGGCAAGGGCCTGAACCTGACCTACGAAGTGCGCATGGGCATCCTGGGACATACCGGCGAGCATATCCCGGAAACCCTGGAAGGGCAGATCGTCCGTCTGTCCGACCGGTTTGCCTATGTGAATCACGATATTGACGATGCGGTTCGGGCAGGAATTCTGTCCGATGACGATATCCCCGAGGCCGTTTCCGATGTTTTGGGTCACGGTCACAGCCAGCGGATCAATACACTGGTTACCGACCTGATCCTCACCTCCCGGGAGGCAGGAAAGATTTGCCAGACCCCGGCGGTGGAGAAAGCATTGCTGGATTTGCGGTCGTTTATGTTTGAGCGGGTTTACCGCAATCCCATTGCTAAGGGCGAAGAGAGCAAAGCAAAAGAAATGCTCCAAATGTTGTTTGAATATTATGTAAACCACCCGGAGGCGCTTCCTGAGGATTTTCAGCCTCAGCTTAGCTTCGACGGTATGGAACGCACCGTCTGCGACTATATTGCCGGCATGACTGACAATTACGCAGTTGACAAATATACAGAAATTTTTATTCCTACGGGTTGGCATGTCCGGGGATAATGTGATATAATAATGAGCAGCGGCGTTATTCGATCCTAATCTCCATGCTTTTCTGTAGGGGAAAGGAGAAAAGAATTATGATCGAATTAAAAGGAAAATACGCCGAAGCGCTGATCTATACGGATATCGTCGACCAGGATTCCATTTCGCAGGTCATCAGCCTGCTGAATCAGTCCTTCGCCAAAGACAGCCGGGTGCGCTTGATGCCGGACATTCACGCCGGCGCCGGCTGTACCATCGGCACCACGATGACGGTGCAGGATAAAATCTGTCCTAATCTGGTGGGGGTGGACATTGGCTGTGGCATGGAAACCATCCGCATCAAAGAAAAGCACATGGAACTACAAAAGCTGGATAAACTGATTCGCCAGGAAATTCCTTCCGGGTTTGCGGTGCGCAATAAGGCACATCGGTATGCCAAGGAAACGGATTTGGAAGCGCTGTGCTGTGCCAAGCACGTGGATCTGGACCGGGCGTACCGGAGCATCGGTACCTTGGGCGGTGGCAACCACTTTATCGAAGCGGATAAGGACGATTCCGGTAATATTTACATCGTCATTCATTCGGGAAGTCGCCATTTGGGCGTGGAAATCGCAACGTATTACCAAAATGCCGGCTACAAGTCGGCGACGGAGTATGTGCCCAAGGCACTGGCCTATGTGGAGGGGGAACTGCTGGAGCAGTACCTGCATGATATGCGCATCGCCCAGCAATTTGCGGCGCTGAATCGTAAGGCTATGATTGATACCATCATCAAGGGCATGGGACTGCACATTGTGGAGCAGTTTACCACCGTCCACAACTATATTGATCTGGAGTACGGGATTTTGCGCAAGGGTGCGGTGTCGGCGCAGGCCGGGGAGCGGTTGCTCATCCCCATCAATATGCGTGATGGTAGCCTGATCTGTACCGGCAAGGGCAATCCGGAGTGGAATTTCTCTGCGCCCCATGGTGCCGGACGGCTGATGAGCCGCTCCGAAGCCAAGGCCAGCTTCACTGTATCCGAGTACAAAAAGCAGATGCAGGGCATCTACACCACCTCCGTGGGACAGGGTACGTTGGACGAATGTCCCATGGCATATAAGCCCATTGAGGCGATCGTGGACAACATCGAACCTACGGTGAGCATTGATTCTATCATCACACCGATATATAATTTCAAAGCAAGTGCCGGAGAATAACCAGCGGAAAGGAGGGGCAAACATGGCGGATTTTCAGCCTGCGTTTATCGATGAGCTGATCCTGCGAAATCCCATCGAGGATGTGGTAGGTCAGTATGTGAACCTGCGCAGAAGCGGTTCCAATATGTTTGGCCTTTGCCCTTTCCATGGCGAAAAAACCGCTTCGTTTTCGGTGGCTCCTGATAAAGGCATGTACTACTGCTTCGGCTGTCACAAGGGCGGCGGCGTCATCAATTTCCAGATGGAGATTGAAGGACTCAGCTACCCTGATGCGGTGCGTGCGCTGGCCAAGCGGGTAGGCATGGAGGTGCCTGAGGACGAGCAATACCAAAGCCGCTACCGTCATCAGGAGCGCTTGTGGGCGTTGCACAAGGAGGCGGCCCGGTTCTTCCACAGCAAGCTCTACGCCCCGGAGGGACGTGCCGCCCTGGAATATGCCTTGGGACGTGGTATGCCCAAATCCACCCTGACCACCTTTGGTATCGGTTATGCACCGGATACCTGGACGGGGCTTGTGGATGCCATGCGCGCCAAGGGCTACACCGATCAGGAGCTGAAAGACTCCGGTCTGGTCACCGTTTCCAAGAAAAATGGCAGTCTTTTTGACCGGTTCAGGGATCGGCTGATGTTCCCCATCATTGATGTGCGGGATCACATCATCGGCTTCGGCGGCCGCATCATGAAGAAAGATGACGAGGCGGCCAAGTACTTAAACTCCCCGGAAACCATTATTTTTAACAAGCGAAAGAACCTGTTTGCGCTGAATTTCGCCAAGAAAAGCAAACTTGGTTACCTGATTTTGGTGGAGGGCTACATGGATGCCATTGCCCTGCATCAGTATGGATTTAACTGCGCCGTGGCATCTCTGGGTACTGCCCTGACCGAGGATGGCGCGACTCTTCTCAGTAAGTACACCGATCAGGTGGTGCTGATCTACGACGGCGACAATGCCGGTCAGCGAGCCGCCCAGCGAGCCATTCCCATTTTGGAAAAGGCCGGTCTGCAGGTGAAGGTTTTGCAGATGCGGGATGCCAAAGACCCGGACGAATACCTGAAAAAATTCGGTGCGGATAAATTCAAAAACCTGCTGGAGGAGTCCTCCAACCGGGTGGAATATCAGCTGAACGCCATCCGGAAAAAGTACGACATCCGGGAGGATGACCAGCGTGTCAAGTACATCCACGAATCTGCGGAATTGATTTCCTCGTTGCCCAGCGCTGTGACCCGGGAGGTTTACGGTCGCCGGGTGGCAGAGGCAGCGGACATCAGCTTCGAGGCTATGAAGCTGGAGGTGAACAAAGCCTACAAGCGGCGCATGGATCGGGACAAGAAGCGCCAGGAGCAGATCGATCTGGCTCCGGCGAAGAATTTGCAACCCAAATCCCGCTCCATCCGTTACGACAACATCAAATCCGCCATGGCGGAGGAGGCGGTGCTGGCGTTGATTTTGAAAGAGCCGGCGCTGCTGGATCAGGCAAACCTGACGGAAAGCGAATTTTCTTCGCCGCTGCTTGGTAAGGCGTTTGCTCAGCTGCAAAGTCGCCACCGGCAGTGTCTGGAGGTATCTCTCAGTGTGCTTGTGGACTTTAACAGCGAGGAAATGTCCCATCTGGCAGGCATTTTGCAGCGGCAAAATGGTCCGGTGAGTGAGGATGCGCTGGCGGATTGCATTGGCACCATCCGTTCCCAGCACCAAAAGCGTCAGGTGGATTCGGATGACGATCTGCTGGCTCTGCGCAACAACATGAAAGAAAGAAAAGGAATGAAGGTATGACATCTTTTGCACAGCCGGTCATCACCGGCGAGGACGATGTGCGACAATACCTGAATGAAATACGCCAATTTCCCCGGCTGAGTCCTGAGGAGGAGCGGAGCCTTGCCTACCGTTGCGCCCAGGGGGACGAGGATGCCATTCGCCAGATGGTCAATTCCAATCTGCGGCTGGTGGTGTCCGTGGCTCGGGAATACGCCGGACGGGGTGTGCCGCTGTTGGATCTGATCCAAGAGGGCAGTATCGGCCTGCTGGCGGCGGCAAAAAAGTTTGATTACACCATGGAATACCGCTTCTCTACCTATGCTACCAAATGGATTCGGCAGGGCGTGACCCGGTGCCTGATGAACCATGCAATGATGATTCGTGTGCCGCTGTACACCGCTGAGCGAATCCGCAAGGTGCTGTTTGTCCGGAACGCCTTGCTGCAGGAAAGCGGCACAGAGCCTACGGCGGATGAAATCGCACAGCGGTGCGATATGAGCGTGGATAAGGTGCAGGAGCTGCTGAAGCTGACCCCAGAAATCTGCTCGCTGGATGCGCCTGCATCCGATGAGGAGGGGGCATGGGGGCATCTTTTGGAGGATATTCATGCTCCGCAGCCCCAGGAACAGCTGATCCGGGAGGAGCTGAATCAGACCATGGAGCGGCTTCTTTCCATGCTGAATGACCGTCAGCGGCAGATTTTGCGTCTGCATTTCGGCATGGAGGACGGCGTCTGCCACTCTCTGGAGGAGATCGGCGGTATGCTGGGCATCTCCAAGGAGCGAGCCCGGCAGATCGAGCGGCAGGCCATGGATAAGTTGAAAAAATGCGGTGCCAGTATGGGACTGGAGGATTTTTTGGAATGATGGATTTTACCTTTGAGCCCGCTCCTTGGGAGCTGGCACTGGAAGAAATAGAGGATGGCGGCAGTCTGTCCGCCGTCCAATTCCTGACCCTTGTGGAAGGGGAGGAGGAAGCGGAAGCGGAGGAGGCTCTGCGGACGCTGGAACAGCGGAGAATTCTGCTGGACATTTCTCAGCTTCCCAAAGCCGGCGGCACCGGCGAGGCGGCAGTCCGTCTGCGCCGGGAAGAACAGCTGGTGAAAGAAGGCGACTTTATCCAGACGTTGGAGGAAACGGATCCTCTGCGGCTGTATCTGGAGGAGTTGTCCGAAATGCCTGCTTGTGGCGACGTGGCGGTGCTGTCCCAGAAGCTCCTCACCGGCGATCAGTCGGTGGTGGAGAAACTGACCAATTTGATGCTCAGCCGTGTGGTGGAGCATGCCTGCCGACTCACCGGCTACGGTGTGCTGCTTCTGGATCTGATCCAGGAGGGAAGCCTCGGTCTGTGGCAGGCGGTGCTTAGCTACCAAGGCGGCGATTTTGAAGCCCATTGCGACTGGCACATCCGCTGGGATCTGGCAAGAGCTGTGACCATGCAGGCCAGAGCCAACGGCGTTGGCCAGAAAATGCGTCAGGCCATGGAGGATTACCGGGCGGTGGACGAGCGGCTGCTGGCTGAGCTGGGCCGCAATCCCACCCTTGAGGAAATGGCGGAGCAGCTGCACATGAGCGCCGATGAGACGGCGCTGGTGGCGAATATGCTGGCTGCGGCACGGAATGTGGCCCAGGCTAAGCAGCCGGTGGAAACCGAGGAAGAGGATCCTGAGGAACAGCAGGCAGTAGAGGACACCGCGTATTTCCAGATGCGTCAGCGGATTGAAGAACTGCTGTCGGAGTTGGATGGTCAGGATGCCAAGGTGCTGAAGCTGCGGTTTGGTTTGGAGGGGGGCAAGCCCCTGAGCCCAGAGGAAACCGGACGGAAGCTGGGCCTGACCCCGGAAGAAGTGGTGGCCAAGGAAGCCGCCGCACTGATGAAACTCAGAAATAACGGATAAACGAAAGAAGGAAACTGTAATGGCTAAGACTTATTCCATCGCCATCGATGGCCCTGCCGGTGCGGGCAAAAGCACCATCGCCAAGCGCCTTGCCAAGGAGCTGGGTTTCATGTATGTGGATACCGGTGCCATTTACCGCACCGTGGCATATTTTTTGGATCTTCTGGGTGTCAGCCCCAAGGATGTGGACGGCGTTGAGCGCTACATCGATGAGCTGACTGTGGAGGTCGAGTATGATGAGGACGGCGTTCAGCATATGATCATGAACGGCATGGACGTATCCGGTGATATCCGTACCCAGGAGATCAGCCAGAAGGCTTCCCTGGTGTCTGCCCATGCGGTGGTGCGGGATATGCTGCTGAATATGCAGCGTGACGTTGCCAAGAAGCACAACGTGATCATGGATGGCCGGGATATCGGCACTGTGGTGCTGCCCAAAGCGGACGTGAAGATTTTCCTCACCGCAGATCCTACGGTGCGTGCCCAGCGGCGCTATGACGAGCTGATCTCCAAGGGGCAGAAGGCCAATCTGCCCACCATCCTGAAGGAAATTGAGCAGCGGGATTATCAGGATACCCATCGGGCTATCGCTCCCCTGAAGCAGGCGAAGGATGCGGTAAAGGTGGATACCTCTGCGCTGGATATTGATGGCGTTGTGGCGGAAATCAAGGCCATTGTGGGAAAGAAGATCGCATTATGAGCGTGACTGTTGCAAAAAATGCCGGATTTTGTTTCGGCGTGTCCCGGGCGGTGGAGCTGGTGGAGCAGTCGGCGGCTTCCGGTAAGCAGGTGGTCACCTTGGGCCCCATCATCCACAACCGTCATGTGGTGGAGAAATTTCAGAAGCTGGGTGTGCAGGTCATCGGTGAGCCGGAGCAGGCACAGCCGGGGATGACTGTCATTATCCGTTCCCACGGCGTGACCCGTCAGGTCATCGATACCCTGGAAAAGCAGGGGGTGGAGATCATCGATGCCACCTGTCCTTTCGTCAAGCGCATCCACGGCATCGTGGAAAAAGCGGAAGGGGAGGGCCGTCTGCCGGTGATCATCGGTACCCGTTCCCACCCGGAGGTGGAGGGAATTGCCGGCTGGTGCGGGGATTGCCGCATCTTTGAAAATGCTGAGGAACTGGAAAATTGGGCCAAATCCGGTGCCATTTCTCCGGAAACACCCATTTGCATGGTGTCACAGACTACCTCCACAGAATCTTTGTGGAAAAAATGCTGTGAAATTGCAAAAAAACTGTTTACTAATTTGAAAATATTTGATACAATATGCAGAGCGACGGAATTTCGGCAGGGAGAAGCGGCGATTCTCAGCGCATCCTGTCAGGCCATGGTTGTGGTGGGCGATCCCACTAGCTCCAATACCGGCCGCCTCGCAATGATTTGCCGGGAGCATTGTACCCGGGTAGCTCTGGTGGATAACGCATCGGAGCTGGACCCCACTTTCTTCAAAGGGGTCACCAATGTTGGAATCACGGCTGGCGCACCCACGCCGGCGTGGATAATAAAGGAGGTCAATAAGACTATGAGCGAAATTACTAATGTTGAGGCTATCCAGGAGGAAAACTTCGCAGAACTTCTGGAGCAGTCCATCAAGACTTTAAATACAGGAGATAAGGTCATCGGCACCGTTACCGGCATCGGTAACACGGAAGTCCAGGTCGATCTGGGCACTAAGCACGCAGGCTACATTCCTTATGACGAAGTCAGCACTGATCCCTCTGTCAAGCCCGAGGATATTCTGAAGGTTGGCGACGAGATCGAAGTCTTCGTGGTTCGTGTCAACGACCAGGAGGGCACTGTTCAGCTGTCCAAGAAGAAGCTGGACGGCATGAAGGTTTGGGACGAAATGGGCACCTATGCCGAGGAAAAGACCACCATCGAGGGTGTCATCACCGAGGAGAACAAGGGCGGCCTGGTTGCTAACGTCAAGGGCGTTCGCGTGTTCATCCCCGCTTCCCAGTCCGGCATCGCCAAGGGCGGCGACATGACCGGTATGGTCGGCAAGACCGTCAGCCTGAAGGTTACCGAGGTTAACCGCGCTCGCCGCCGTGTGATCGGCTCCATCCGTGCTGTTAACTCTGAGGAGCGCAAGGCTAACCGTGAGAAGATCTGGGCTGAGATCGCTGAGGGCAATAAGTACCACGGCGTGGTCAAGTCCCTGACCTCCTACGGCGCTTTCGTTGACATCGGCGGCGTGGACGGCATGGTTCACGTTTCTGAGCTGAGCTGGAACCGCATCAAGAACCCCGCTGAGGTTGTGAAGGTGGGCGACGAGATCGACGTTTACGTCATCTCCTTCGACACCGAGAAGCACAAGATCTCTCTGGGCTACAAGACTGCTGAGATGAATCCCTGGAATCAGTTCATGAGCAAGTACGCTGTTGGCGACGTTGTTGGCGCCAAGATCGTCAAGCTGATGACCTTCGGTGCCTTCGCTGAGATCATCCCCGGCGTTGACGGCCTGATCCACATCTCCCAGATCGCTGACCGCCGCATCGGCAAGCCCGGGGACGTGCTGAGCGAGGGCCAGGATGTTCAGGTCAAGATCACCGATGTTGACGCTGAGAGCAAGCGCATCTCTCTGTCCATCCGTGCTCTGCTGGAGACTCCCGCTGAGGCTGAGGAAGCTGTCGAGGACGCTGAGTAATTTGTAAAGCTACATACCGGGGCTGGCAAGTGCCGGCCCCGGTATTTACAATTAAGGAGGATGTATATGGTCAAGCACATTGTGGCCTTCCGATTCCAGGAGGGCGTGGACAAGGAAACGATGGTACCTTTTGTGGCAGGTCTGCTGGAGCCGCTGGTCGGTCAGATTCCCGGACTGTTGGCGTTGGAGGTTCGTCCCTGCTTTGCAGGCGGTATGGATTTTTGTCTGTATTCCGAGGTGGAGAGCCGGGATGCCCTGACGGTGTATGCCAATCATCCTCTGCATATCGCCGCAAAGGATCAATTCTTCCACCTGCTCAGCGACCGGCTGGCAGTGGACTATGAGGTGTAATTATGAAAGCAATCGTAACTGTGGTAGGCAAGGACCGGGTGGGTATCATCGCCGAAACCTGTGTGGCTTTGGCCGCCTATAATGTGAATATTTTGGACATTAGCCAGACTGTCATGCAGGGCTATTTCACCATGATGATGGCGGTGGATGTGTCCGCCTGCAACGTGGCGCTGACGGAGTTGTGCGTGGCTATGGATGCCAAGGGTCAGGAAATGGGCGTGAATATCCGTGTTCAGCGGGAAGATATTTTCGAGGCCATGCATCGGGTGTGAGGTAGGGTATGCTGAGTAAAAAGGATATTTTGCAGACCCAGGACATGATCGACAAGCGGCATCTGGATATCCGCACCATCACCATGGGCATCAGCCTGCTGGATTGCGCTGACACCGATGTGAACGCCTGCGCCCGGAAGATCTACGATAAGATCACCCGGAAGGCAGAAAATCTGGTTCGGGTGGGTCAGGATATCGAGCTGGAGTTCGGTATTCCCATCGTCAATAAGCGGATTTCCGTTACCCCCATCAGCCTGGTGGGCGCCTCTTGCCGGGATGATTCTCTGGTGCCTTTGGCCATCGCCATGGATCGTGCGGCCAAGGAAGTGGGCGTGAACTTCATCGGCGGATTTTCCGCACTGGTGCAGAAGGGTTGCACCGAAAGCGACTGGAAGCTGATTCGTTCCATTCCGGAGGCCATGCGCTGTACTGAGCGGGTCTGCGCCAGTGTCAATGTGGGTTCAACCAAGGCTGGTATCAATATGGATGCCGTTGCAGAAATGGGTCGGATCATTAAGAAAACTGCCGCACTTACCGCTGATAATGACGGTTTAGGCTGTGCAAAGTTGGTAGTTTTCGCAAACGCTGTGGAGGATAACCCCTTCATGGCCGGTGCGTTCCATGGTGTTGGCGAGCCGGAATGCGTGCTGAATGTGGGCGTTTCCGGCCCGGGCGTGGTGTACCATGCCCTGCAAAGCGTCAAGGGTCAGCCCTTCGACGTGGTGGCCGAAACCGTGAAAAAGACCGCCTTCCGTATCACCCGTATGGGTCAGATCGTGGGCGTGGAAGCCTCCAAGCGGCTGAATGTGCCCTTTGGTATCGTGGATTTGAGCCTTGCGCCTACCCCGGCTGTGGGTGACAGCGTGGCGCGAATTCTGGAGGAAATGGGATTGGAGGTCTGCGGCACCCATGGTACCACCGCCGCACTGGCACTGCTGAACGATGCGGTGAAAAAGGGCGGCGTGATGGCATCCAACCACGTTGGTGGTCTGTCTGGTGCCTTCATTCCCGTGTCCGAGGACGAGGGTATGATCGCCGCAGCAGAGGCCGGCGTTCTGATGTTGGATAAGCTGGAGGCCATGACCTGCGTCTGTTCTGTGGGTCTGGATATGATCGCCGTTCCCGGCGATACCTCTGCCGCTACCATCTCTGCTATCATTGCAGACGAGGCGGCTATCGGTATGGTCAACACCAAGACCACCGCCGTGCGCATCATCCCAGCTCCCGGCAAGGTGGTGGGCGATCGTGTGGAAATGGGCGGCCTGCTGGGCAGCGCCCCGGTGATGCCGGTGCACGGACAGTCCAGCGAGGACTTTATTGCCCGTGGCGGACGGATTCCTGCGCCCCTGCAAAGCCTGAAAAACTGAGAACATCCCCGGGGGTTACCACCCGGGGATGTTTTTTGCAATCAAAAGTTTTAAATATACTGATTGACAAAATGTAGCAACTGGATTAAAATTGAATCAATCCAGTTGAGGAGGCACTTATGAAAAGAGCAATCTATTCTTTTGTCGCTATGCTGCTGCTTGTGTGCATGATTATCCCCATGTTCGGCTGTGGACGGCAGACGGAATTTCAAGAAAGACCCTTAAGAACGACGCAACCCACTGAGCCGGAGCCGGTTCTTTCCGCTTATCAAGCCATGGTGAGTAGGGGCTACACCGGTACCGCAGAGGAGTTTTTTACGATTCTTGCCTATGAAATTCAGGGCAATGGATCTGCCTTTGAAGCAGTTTGTGAGCAGGGCTACACTGGCACGATGCGCCAGTGGTACGAAGAGTTGCTGGGACATCCTATTTCCGGTGTGCTGAATGATGAAACCGGCTATGAGATGGCGGTGCTGTGGGGTTTTGAAGGTACCCCGGAGGAATGGGTCAACTCGCTGATTACCGAGGAGGAAGGCTTCCGAATCAAAATCAGCGAAATCAAGCCCTCCTTTGCCATTATGGATGATGACGGCAAAGCGAAGGTGGAGATCTTGTTTGATTGGGCCAAGCAACATCAGGTGCCTTTCACTTCGGCAATCATTACCCAACACTTGGATGTTAAACAGGGGTGGTTGACCAAGGCTAAGGTTCAGGAAATGTACGATAGTGGCTTGGTGACCTTCGCCAGCCATACCCAGCATCATGTTGTCTTAAACAAAACGGATCTGGAAACTGTAGAGAGTGAGGTATCCAAAAGCAAGGAGGATATGATAGCATTGGGGCTTCCCAGTGATATTTTGGCATATCCCGGCGGTGGTACCAATGATAAGTGTATTCCTATTGTGCAGAAGTACTTCAAGTATGCCTTCCTGGCAGGCGGCAACAGTAATGAGGCAGGTATGCCTGTGGGCGATCGGGTGAATTATCCGGAAATTGATACCTACCGGCTGCTGCGTGTGCGGTTAGAGGGCCACTTCACAGATGAAAACGGCGGTATGACCTATGTGAAGGAACAGATCGACAAAGCCATCGCAAACAACGGCATGGTGGTATTTATGACCCATGTTGGCAGTACCGACATTGGCAATGGCGAATATTTGGACCCGGCGATGGATCTTGCGGTCTATACCGAAACGGTGGAGTATATTCGCAGTAAAGGCTATGATATTGAGCCACTCTTGACTGTATGCGACCGATTCCAGAACCCGGTGGAGATCATCTACGAATAAAAACAAGGGCTGAGCATGGACGCTCAGCCCTTATTTTGCAGTTCACGAAGCTTGCAGGCGTATTCATAGGCGGATTTGTAGTCTTCCAGCTCCCGGTAGCAGCGCTCCAGGGCGGCACAGCATTCCCGGGGGTAATCGCCGTAGGCCAGCAGATAGCAGGTAATGGCCTGGGCATAGTCGCCGCTGTCCATGTATGCCTGACCACGAAGCCGTTGCCAGATGCCGGTTTGAGCTTCGGTGGCGTCCAGATATTGCGCAGCCCGCTGAGGTGCTTGCTCCTGCAAAGCCTTTTGGGCTCGGAGGAGTAATTCGGAGTCATCATCCGGCAGGCAGAATTCTCCGGTGGCGGAGAGCAGAAGCAACATCTGACGCTGTAACGCCGGTGTGAAATAGGGCGTTTTGTCCCCGGCGGATTTGGCCTGCGACAGCAACTCCTGGGCATAGGGGAGCCGCTCTTGGGCGACAGCCTCCTGAGCCATGGCAAGACAGCTCAGGCAAATCAGCAATTGCCGCTCCCATTGGAAGCTGTTATCCGGTTCCTGAAAATTTTCCATAATCCGCAGGCATTGGCCATAGGCTGCCTCTTCAAAAGCTGCACGGGCTTGTGTCATCAAGGCTTGATTGGGAGAGGTGATGGCCTCCTCCTCAAGGAAAAAGCCCATGGGCTTGCCCAGCCGTTGGGATAAATACCGCAGGGTGTCCATGGATGGACGAGCTTGGCCGTTTTCAATTTGAGAAAGCATGTTTCGGGTGATTACGTCGCCGCATAGCTGCCGCTGGGAAAGTCCGGCGGCTAACCGCGCATCCCGCAACCGTTGGCCGATTTCCATGGTAGCACCTCCGGTAAGTTTTATTTACCCTGATTTTATCACATCTGGAAGAAAAAATCCACAGTTACAAAAAATTCATTTGCTATTTGCGTGATTTTCGATTATAACTATGGGAGAAATGCAAGGAGGTGTGCTATGAAGCGACAGAAATTTCAGAATATCGCCGCAGATATGCTGCATGCTGCCGGGAGTATTCCCAGACGGCAGGTGTACCTGCATTCCGGCGCTGTGACGCTGGCTTTTTTGCTCGTGGCGCTGATTGGGTACGGCGTTGAGCTGATCCCCACCTCCACCGGGTTGGACAACTTCGGCACCCAAGCGATTTTGATGGCAGTGCCAACTACACTGAAGGTGATCCTGGCTGTGTTGCTGCCTGTTTGGGGTGTAGGGATACACTATGGAGCGCTGTGCATTTATCGAGGAGAAAAACCAGAGGCGGAGAGTCTTTTGGTGTGCTTTCGCCGATTTGTACCGGTAATGGTTACGGTGCTGTGGCGCATGTTCCGGTATGCATTGGCTGGATTCATTGCACTCTGGGGTGTGGGCGCATTGATTTCCCTATTGCCAATGCCGCAGATAGCCGGGGAATTGCTGGAAAGCTTTTTATATCAGGGCGCTCTGCCGGGAACCTGGGAGGGTAAGCTGATTCTAGGCGTCTATTTAATATGTTATGTAAACGGCGTTCTGGTATTTGTGCTGCCTTTGGTATATCGGCATCGACTGACGGGGTATTTGATCGTGGATGACCCGGAAGTGGGCGGCTGGAAGGCTATGCAGGAAAGTGGTTTGCTGATGCGACACAGCGGTTTGCGGCTGTTGCGATTGGATCTTACCTATGGATGGTATCATTTACTGGATGCACTGCTGTTGATGGTGGCGTTTGTGGACTTGCTGCCTCTGGCGGGACTTCATTTACCGATTTCTCAGGGGGTCAAAATTGGCTTGCTGATCGGTGCGCCGATTCTGCGGTATTTCCTGCATTTGTTGGCAAAGCCAAAGCTTATGGTGGAATATGCAGGATTTTTTGACAGTCTACTTTATGATGAACCTGAGGAGCCTGAGGTAAAGCAGGCATCTAAACCGGAAAAAATGCCTTGGAAATACTAAACGGACGGCATGCCGTCCGTTTTTTTATGCAAAGCCGTAGGTGCCGGTAAGTGGATCTTGAAAAATGGGAAGCCGGGGCGGAAAAAAGGTCAGCATAGTGAACACCACAGCTATGAGTCCCAAAATACCCAGAGCGATCAGCTTGTTGCAAGCTTTGTCAGATGTCCTAAGAAGCAACTGCGTTTCCCACCGGTATATCAGTCCGGCGGTAATGAAGAAAATGGCGATGTTAAACCAATCCACATTGACCCCCAGAATCCCGGTATAACTGTAGTACAGAACCGGGATTAGGATCAACCCCAGCAAAATTCCCCGAAGCTTCACACACCAGAAATTAGGGAAATCTTTACCCCAACGGGTATATTCGATGAAAGCAAACAGAATCATGGGATAAAATAAAAGTTTTGTATGCTCCCAAATAGATTCATTTACGGCTGAAATGATCGACGCACCGATGCTACCACCGGTGAGATCAAAAAGAAAATGCAGAAAGGTTCCCAAAACGCTGGTAAAAATAAAACCGATGCACTGCCAACGTCCGATTGTCTGCTTCAAAAAACCACCCCTTAGTGACAGTGTATGTCCCGAAGAGGACGGATATGTTGGCAAGCGAAACAATCAAAGCAAAGAGGATGCACAATTGTGCATCCTCTTTGTCAATGACCGCAGGCATCGGGCCAATCATCGCCGTATTGCTGATTCATAAGCTTTTGGGCGTAGTTGTGCAGCATTTGGCTGTGTACATAGTGGGTTATTTTGTGCTGCCGTCCATCACGATAAGCTACGCCGAAATTGCAGTTATTGTATTCATAAATCTCCAACGTTGAACCATTGCCATAGTTCACCACAAATCGGTAATCCGGGCATGTGTCGTAACCCAGGAAAGTGCCCTTATTGGTGGCGGTGTTCAGCAGGAATGTAAATTTTGCCTCCTGGGCTTTGGTTAGGGTGGGGCCGGATGCCGAGGTCATGGTGATGTGCCTGGGGCGGAAAATGTCGATTGCATGAACACTTGCCCAGCAAAAATACAAAGAAAGCACCACAAAAATTATAGTTGCTGTAACGCCAATCTCGGTTTTGGTAAATCGTTTCATAAAATCGCCCCCTTTCTTACTATTGTAGCACAAATTAGCGAGGTGTCAAAGGTTAAGATGGATATTCATGGAAAGTTTACAGGAGCATGCATTCAGCTTCTGTGTTGACAATATGACGAAAATTGCGTATAATATAATAGAAATACTATGTAAAACGATGGCAGGTATGCATTATGGCGAAAAAACAAGAACAATACGGAAATTCCAGTATTACCATGCTGGAAAACGAGGAACGGGTACGGAAACGTCCTGCGGTTATTTTCGGTTCCGACGATTTGGAGGGCTGTAAGCACGCAGTTTTCGAGATCCTTTCCAACGCAATCGACGAAGCCAGAGAAGGTCACGGCGACACCATCATCGTCACCCGCTACGAAGATCTCAGCGTGGAAATCGAGGACTTCGGTCGTGGCTGTCCCGTGGACTACAATGAAAAATACAAGCGCTACAACTGGGAGCTGGTGTTCTGCGAAATGTACGCCGGCGGCAAGTATGACGAAAACGGTCAGAACTATGAATATTCTCTGGGTCTGAACGGTCTGGGCTCCTGCGCCACCCAGTACGCCTCCGAATTCTTCGATGCTACCATCCGCCGGGATGGCTTCCGCTATGACCTGCATTTTGAAAAGGGTCGCAATGTGGGTGGCATGAAAAAAGAGCCGGTTGACCGGAAAAAGACCGGCTCAGTGTTTCATTGGCGGCCGGACAAGCAGGTGTTTACCGACATCAACATCCCCGTGGAATACTACCGGGACGTTCTGCGCCGTCAGGCGGTGGTGAACAAGGGTATTCACTTCAAATTCCGCAATCAGGTGGGCAAAAAGTTTGAAGAAGAGGAATTCTGCTACGAAAACGGCATCAAGCAGTATATCGAGGAACTGGTAGGGGACAATGCCTTTACCATGCCCGTATTCTGGGAAACCGAGCGCCGTGGCCGTGACGCAGAAAACCGCCCGGAGATGAAACTGAAGATCACCGCCTCTTTCTGCTTTAGCAAGCAGGTCAGCCATGTGGAATACTATCACAACTCCTCCTGGCTGGAGTACGGCGGCAGTCCCGATCGGGCTGTGCGACTGGGCTTCACCGCCGCATTCGACAAGTACCTCCGGGACAGCAGCAAGTACACCAAAACCGAGAGCAAAATCCTCTATCAGGACATTCAGGACTGCCTGGTGCTGGTGACCAACTGTTTCTCCACCATCGGTTGCTTTGAAAATCAGACGAAAAAGTCCGTAAATTCTAAGTTCACCCAGGATGCCATGGTGGCATTCTTTAAGGAACAGCTTCAGGTCTGGTTCATCGAGAACAAGCAGGAGGCCGACCGGGCGGCAGATCAAATTTTGCTGAACAAGCGTGCCCGAGAGTCCGCGGAAAAGACCAAGGCTAACGTAAAAAAGAAGCTTTCCGGTTCCATCGACATCGCCAACCGGGTGCAGAAATTCGTGGATTGCCGCAGCCGGGATGCCAGCATCCGAGAGTTGTATATCGTCGAGGGTGATTCCGCATTGGGCAGCGTTAAGTTTGCCCGGGACTCTGAGTATCAGGGCATCATGCCCGTCCGTGGTAAGATCCTCAACTGCCTGAAGGCGGACTATACCAAAATTTTCGCATCTCCCATCATTACCGACCTGATGAAGGTTCTGGGCTGCGGCGTGGAGATTCAGGGCAAGAAGTCCAAGGAACTGAGCAGTTTTGACATCGATAACCTGCGCTGGAACAAGGTCATCATCTGTACCGACGCGGACGTGGACGGCTTCCAGATCCGCACCCTGATTTTGACCATGCTCTACCGGCTGTGTCCGACACTGATCCGGGAGGGATATGTGTATATTGCAGAGTCGCCGCTGTTTGAGATTACCTGCAAGGATAAAACCTGGTTTGCCTACAACGAATCGGAAAAGGCTAAGATCCTCAAGGAACTGGAGGGCAAAAAGGTAGATATCCAGCGCTCCAAGGGCTTGGGTGAGAACACCAAGGAAATGATGTGGATGACCACTATGAACCCGGAAACCCGCCGGCTGATCAAGGTCATGCCGGAGGATGTTGCCCGGACTGCCTACTATTTCGATGTTTTGCTGGGCGACAGTCTTGCGGAAAGAAAGAATTTTATTGCCGAAAACGGCGCAAAATATCTGGAATTGGCGGATATTTCGTAAAAGGAGTGCAAAATGGCACGAAAGAAGAAAGAAACTGATAACAAGCCGAAGGTGAATACCGACGGCATTATGGGCTTGGTAGGCTCCACCTCCGAG